>NZ_JAUBRO010000012.1:38877-152310 GCF_036701945.1 Microcoleus sp. MON1_C1
TGTTCCCCGGATTGCCTGCTGAGTCAACAGAGACGCGGGTGGTGGTGTTGGTTGACAAGTCGCGCACGAAGATGTCAGCACCGTTATTAGTGTCCCCCGGTACTAGGTTGGCAGCACTAGATGAAAACGCTACTCTCCGCCCGTCGGCTGAGATGGAGGAGGCAAAGGAGCGGTTGTTCCCCGGATTGCCTGCTGAGTCAACAGAGACGCGGGTGGTGGTGTTGGTTGACAAGTCGCGCACGAAGATGTCATCACCGTTATTAGTGTCCCCCGGTACGAGGTTGGCAGCACTAGATGAAAACGCCACAAACCTGCCGTCGGCTGAGATGGAGGGCGAGCTGGAATCGCCGAACCCCTGTTCGCCGCTGGAACTGACGGAGACACGGGTGGTGGTATTGGTTAACAAGTCTCGCACGAAGACATCGTAGTTATTGTTAGTGTCTCCTGGCACGAGGTTGGCTGCATTAGATGAAAACGCCACAAACCGCCCGTCGGCTGAGATCGAGAGATCGCCGGAGCCATTGTTCGCCTGATTGCCTGCTGAGTCAACAGAGACGCGGGTGGTGGTATTGGTTGACAAATCGCGCATGAAGATGTCGAGACTGTTGTTAGTGTCCCCCGGCACGAGGTTGGTGGCAACAGAAGTAAACGCCACAAACCGCCCATTGGCTGAGATGGAGGGGCTTAAGGAGCCACGGTTCCCCTGATTGCCTGCTGAGTCTACAGAAATGCGGGTGGTGGTATTGGTTGACAAATCGCGCACGAAAACATGGATATAGCCGTTAGTATCTCCCGGCACGAGGTTGGAGGCAACAGAAGTAAACGCCACAAACCTTCCGTCGGCTGAGATGGAGGGATTGCCGGAAAAGTTGTTCCCCGGATTGCCTGTTGAGTCAACAGAGACGCCGATGGTGGTGTTGGTTAGTATGTCGCGCACGAAGATGTCCTCGCTATTGTTAGTGTCCCCCGGCACGAGGTTGGACGCATCAGATGCAAAGGCAACAAACCTCCCGTCAGCGGAGATGGAGGGGCTTACGGAGTCACCGATCGCCCGATCGCCTGCTGAGTTAACTGAGACGAGATCAATAGTCATAAGTCCTCACATTAAAAGTGCAAATTTGGTAAATTGACGAGTGTTCGATCGCCCGTATTTTCTCACAAAACAGATTCGCGCGCTTGTATGGCGATCGACTAATGTTTCTGAATAGTTGCTGCCTATTTTTTCTAGGCTATTATCTCATTTGGGTTGGCTGTTGAAGTCAAAATTTGCTCAACCTGAGCCGGAGTTAGATTCGGATTTGCATTCAAAACTAAAGCCGCTACACCCGCCACGTGAGGGGCCGCCATCGATGTGCCTTCGTAGGTTTTGTAAGTGTTATTTGGAGTTGTAGAAAGGATATCTACTCCAGGTGCGACTACGTAATCCAAAGGTTTAGAACCTGCATCGTTAGAGAAGTAAGCCACTCTGCCATTTCGATCAATTCCTCCGACAGCAATTCCGAAGCGATCGGCATTTCTAGCTGGATAATCTGGTTGGCTGGAATAATCATTTCCTGCTGACATGACGACAACAGAGCCTTTGCTATTTGCATACTGAACTGCGTCCTCAATTACCTTGGAAGATAACCCATAATCGCTCACGCTGAGGTTAATTACATTGGCTCCATTATTAGCAGCATAGCGAATTCCTTCTGCAATATTATTGATGTTCCAGTTATACGAGTCCAACACCTTGACAGGCATAATCTTGGCATTGGGGGCAACTCCTGTGATGTGAAAACCATTGCTTTCGGCCGCGATCGCGCCTGCTACGTGAGTCCCGTGACCGTTCCAATCCATTGGGTTGTTGTCGTTCCACGCAAAATCCCAACCCCGGATATCATCTACATATCCATTGCGATCGTCGTCAATTTGGTTATTGGGAATCTCATCGGCATTCTGCCAAATATTGGCATCTAAATCGAGATGGTTGTAGTCAACACCGCTATCCACGACAGCTACAACAATCCCATTTCCGGTAATTCCTCCCTGCCAAACTTCCGGCGCATTTACCATGTCTCTTGCCCAATCATTCCCGCCCACATTGGGAACTTCGGGGAACTTAACTGGACTGTTAAAAGTGCGGGCTACTGCTGCATTTGCATCCACTAAACCGTATCCGTAATTGCTGCTAAAACCAGTAGCAGGCGTTGCAGCAAGATTCAGGTTGTAATTCTTATAGCCAGAGAAACTATAAACTGCGACATAGTAATCTCCAGGAGTCAGGTTGAAGAAATTTATCTCGCCGGATGCACCTGCTGAGGCATAATCGCGGCCAAGAAGTTCATCATAATCAGCCTCACCGTTGCGATTCTTATCTTGAATCAACTCGATACCGGCCCCATTCAAAACATCTATCCGCAAGCTTAAATCGCTATTGTTGTTAATAGTAAAGCGGTAATAATCATCGTTATCGTCAACTCCGACAAAATCATTGAATGTGAGGCGATTGTTATCAGCAACACCAATATTGCGTGCAGTGGCTAAGGAGTTGCCTGGATCTGATAAATCCAACTGAGAAGGCGTTCTCATTCCGGTTAGCGGCTCTGTGCCGGCAGTCATGGCTTCTGAATTCGATTTTTGTTGAACGGGAGATGTACTGCTAGTGGCTCGCTCGCTGCCTGAATAACTGAAAATCTCGCTATTTTGAGATACTATAAAATTTGCTATTTGTTGTTGTTCGTTGCTGCCGATCCCTGTCAAATTATCAGTGTCAAAGCCGTTGGTGGGGAGGCTGGCATTAAATTGATTGGATGCAGTGAAAAAATTAAGCTGACCGCTGTTACCAAAGGTTGTTAATGCTGCTGTGAGCTGCTGTTCGCGATCGCTTGCAAGTATACCCAGCGTACTTTCCATAAATTTGCTCCTGATAATTTGAGATTCACTTGGGTTTTGGGGAAAAAATACTTGATTTAAATGTATTACTTAACATCATGCCAGAGCCGAACTTCCAAGTCAAGTCATAAATTCCTTGCTTGAGTTCATAAAAGTCATAACCCTAAGTTCATAAAAGTCATAACCCTAAGTTCATAAAAGTCATCATGAGTAAGTTAAGTAGGTAATCGAAAAAAAAAAATTGTGGGAATTGTAGGGCGGGATTAGTTGAGGAGCTATACTATGAAATACTTTACTGTTGCACTCACGCGCCCTCCCCACTTTATGTTGATTTGTACCCACTTACTTATGCAGTTTCAAGCTGAAGCTGTTGTTTTTTCGTCAAGACCATTGCGATCCCTTTTTCGTAATAGGCTGCTTCGTTAATGAATACAGGGAAAACAGTAGATTCTCCTTTATAGGGGAGCGATTCTCCCGTAAAGGTGAGAAACATGGGCTCACCAGGATGTAAGGGTTCATAGTCTTTGAACTGAAGTTGGGGATGGATCGCGGCTTGCAGTTCACCTACTGAATTTCTGGGATAGTCTACTGAGCCGATCGCCTGATATACAGTTAAATGTGATTGTGCAGGAAGCCGTTTTCCCCGATTTTGTGCGTCGAGATAATCCAGAATGGCGTGAACCAGCATTTCGGTTTGCTGAAGCTGACGGGCGTTAATGACTCCCTGGGCGATGGGCCCAACTTCTATGGTGCAACCGAAAGCAGACAGCGATCGAAGCATTGGGGCATCCTGACCAGAATGCTCTCCCAAACAAACTCGCAGTGAGGGCTCGATCTCACTCAAATAAGCTAATAATTGCAAATTGAATGGATGTTTGCTAGATGGTAAAATAGTCAGCCCCATGTTGGCCGTTGTGCTGTGAAGGTCGATGATGACATCAGCTCCATGTTGGTCTTTAGGACATAGTTGGGCGGAGATTTCCTTAGCACGTCTGTCCTCGTAATCCCTCAAATCTGGGTTAGACAAATCTTCCTCGGTAAAGCAACGGTTCAAATCGCGATCGACATAACGCCGATTGAACTTTACCGCTTGAGGATTAGCTAATAGAGTAACCACCTCAAAGCTCGATCGTTTCAGTAAGTCTGGGAATTGTTGAAACTTCTTAATCAGATAAACCCCAGTCAACTCGTTTCCGTGGGTTCCTCCCACAACTGCAACTCGTCGAATTACTTGCGAAATCATGAATACTCCTCATTAAGCAATACTTAAATGGGTATTGCGTGCCGACATTTATAACTATTACTTTCAAGATAAAGAAGTTAGTGCTGTATGTCAAATACTATTTTTTATATAACAATATACTTAAAAAATATAGTATTTAATCCCCGTTACAAAAGAGAATGTAACTGTAGGCCCGTGCTCCAAACCAGGATAGTAATCATTCATTCCCAATCGTTCAATTCTCAAATCTAAAATCTAAAATCGTATAACCTATGGAACTTCGCCATCTTCGTTACTTCATTGCAGTGGCAGACGAACTGAGCTTTAGTCGCGCCGCAAAGCGATTGCACATTGCCCAACCCCCCCTAAGTCAACAAATTAAAGATTTAGAGGCTGAACTGGGTGTGAAGCTATTCGATCGCAAAAGTCACCCGATTCAGCTAACCCCAGCAGGACAGGCGTTTTTAGAAGAAGCTCGCGCAACTTTGGTACAGTTAGAACAAGCGGTACATAAAACCCAGCGCATCGATCAGGGTGAATTGGGTTATTTGACGGTGGGTTTTCCCAGTTCGATCGCGAATGGTGTCTTTCCAGAGATTCTGCGAACTTTTCGACAGCAATATCCAGAGGTACAACTGATTTTGCAGGAAGAACACAGTGCTTTCTTAATTCAGAGGTTGCGCGATCGCCAGACTGATATCATTTTTCTCTATCTCTACCACGATATTTCTGAAGCGAATGATTTAGAAACGATGTCTCTCACGCAAGAACCACTTGTCGTCGTTTTACCCAAAAACCATCCGCTTACAGCCCAATCCAAAATTTCGCTTTCCGACCTAAAGGATCAAGAATTTGTAATGCCCCTTCATCAGATTGTGGCTGGCTTATCTGAGGAAATTTACCATGTATGTTCGCAAGCAGGGTTTGTTCCTAAAGTTGCTCAAACAGCCGTGTTTATGGTCACAATTTTGGGATTAGTCGCAGGCGAAACAGGTATCAGCATTCTGCCATCTCACGTACAGAATATTCAACGCGAAGGAGTGGTCTATCGTCAGATTCAGGAACAAACGACAACCACTCAATTAACTGCTGTTTGGCGGCATAATCATTCGTCCACCATTTTGCAGCAATTCCTCAATATTATTAAACCCCTCTCAATTTATAGCAATCCTAAATGATTTGTGAGAAACAGGCATAGGTAAAAAGCTTTGAAAAGTCCAGCAAGTAAGCTGCGTTGCCATCAACAATCTGCAAGTTTTATCCAATATCTCGCAGATCCGCACCCTACAGATTAACACCACACAATATAGCTGCTACTCTAGTTCATGAACCTGGAATATGCGGTATTAACTGTTACTTGCCGCAATTGGCGAAAGTAGAAAACAGATTAATTTTTGTAACTCTCCACGCTTGTCATGTCTGCGCGCCAGCAAAAAGACTGTACCTAGTTATGCTTTTATCGCTGTCAACATAACTTTGCCAACTTCATGCAGCAACTGTTGGATACTAGCCTGGAAACTCCCTTGGTATAGGACTTACTTGCGAGCTCATGTTCCATCCTACTTGCTTGCTAAAATTTTGAATTTGACCTTGGCAAGTTCGACAACTATAACCGCCGACTTTCTGCCAAATTTCTAACTGCGAAGTCAATCCATATTTGCCATTGCTGGATTGCATCCACATCCCATCCGCGCGGAGGTTCGGACAAAACAGATTCGCGCGGTTGTATGGCGATCGACTAATGTTTCTGAATAGTTGCTGCCTATTTTTTCTAGGCTATTATCCCATTTGGGTTGGCTGTTGTGGTCAAGATATACTCAACTTGGGCCGAAGTAAGAGTCGGATTGGCATTCAAAACCAAAGCCGCTATACGCGCTACGTGAGGGGTTGCGATCGATGTGCCGGTGTAGGTTTCGTAGCTGTAATAGCGAGTTGTAGAAAAGATATCTAGTCCAGGTGCAACTACCTAATCCAGAGGTCTGGAACCTGCACGGTTAGAGAATTTATCTCTCCTGCCATTTATATCAATTCCTCCCACAGCAATTCAGCAGCGCTCGGTATTCATAGCTGGATAGTCTGGTGTACAATAGTCTGGACGATTGATCCAAAACGCTCTAATTTAATCACGACTCTCCGGGATTTGTGGTGGAAACAGTAGTGTTAGCGTGTCGCTAACGCAGGTAAGATGCCCCCACCACGGGAAGTTTTATTTTTATTTATTATCAACTCAAACTTAGGAGAGTCTTAATCGCTCGGTAAACTCAATTTTAATACCTGTCCAACTGATACCTCGTGCTTGTGCGTCGCTACTACCACGGCACCTTCTAATCGCGGATCGTAACATCCAACCCAAGCCGCAGGATGACATTCGTGTACTAAATACCCGTACAGCCAAATTGCTCCTCTACCTTCAATGACAATTCCTTGGCTGAATTGAACGTCTTGAGGAAGTTTCAAACCTTGTAAATCATTTGGCGTGATAATACCGTCTTGAGTTGTAATACGCAAGCGCAAATGTTGGTAAGCTAAACCGTCTTGAGTTTGATTGGGGATTATTTTTAATTCAATAGGATTCATTGGATGCACAAATGTTGAAGGCTGCGATAAAATCATATACCTTTTAGGGTAAATTGGGAATCCGATCGCCAACTTTGAGTCCCAATTGGGCCGCCCTTCCGCCTCTTAGTTCGATCACTCCGTCAACGGGAACATCCGGGCCGTAGTTGGGGCAGGTTTCGGTCAAACACGGCGGTACGTTAGGAATTATCGCCTGCACTACGCCTTCCCGCAGAAAAACCATATCGAGTTCAATCAATACGTTTTTCATCCAAAAACGCACGTTTCGCGCTGGTTCGATCGGGAAAAACATTCCTCTGTCCTCCGGTAATTCTGTCCGAAACATTAAACCTGTGGCTTGTTCTTGGGGAGTTTGCGCCACTTCCAGTCCGATCGCGCGATCGGCTATAGTCGTGTTAACCGAAATTGGCAAAAGCTGACCCCTATCTAGTTGGCCAAACAGCGAAATAAAGTTGGATTCAGTCAGATTAGAATTTCCCGAAACAACTCCTAAATATTTGCCCGAATTTTTATCTTTCATAATAGTTTGGTTGTCGGAAACAGAAAGCTCTAAATCGCTAAACTTCATGCCTTCTGTCAAGACAATTTTATCATTGCCGTTGCCAAAATCAGTTATTATATCGGCTTCAGTAATAGTAGATGCGGCGGCGGTTCTTTCAATCACAAATAAATCCTCCCCCGCGCCTCCTGTCAAGATATCCCCGCCTTCGCCGCCTATTAACAAATCGTTACCCCGATCGCCAAACATCCAATCGGAGTCTTGTCCTCCATAGATTGTATCGCTTCCCTGACCGCCAGACAGCGTATCAGCGCCTTCATTTCCTGCTAGCAAATCATTTTCCCGATCGCCAAAAATGCGGTCGTTTCCCCCCAAACCTTGAACAGTATCATTACCCGCAAATCCTCTAATCGTATCGTTGCTGAGAGCTCCCAGGAGAAAATCGAAGCCGAAACTACCGTCGATGTTAACCATTTTGCGTTTAATGATGCGTTTAATAGAATGAAGATTTGGCGATCGGCATCCGCCAACCGGTACCAAAAGCTCGATCGCTAATTTTCAAACCCGGGGCTGCTTGTCGCCGTTTAAACTCCGCTTGTCTGACTAATTTTACTACACGTTTAACCACCGCTTCATCGTGTCCTGCAGCGACAATTTGTTGGGCGGATTCGTGATTTTCTATCAACCGCTGCAAGATGTCATCCAAAACATCGTAATCCGGTAAAGAATCTTGGTCAATTTGTCCCGGTTTCAGTTCAGCACTCGGCGCTTTACTAATAATATTAACCGGAATAATTTCTTTTTCCAACTGGGTCTGATTTTTTACCTTCTCACTCCCAGAATTCAGCCACCGACAAAGCGAATAAACGCGAGTTTTGGGTACATCGGAAATCACCGCCAATCCCCCATTCATATCGCCGTAGAGAGTGCAGTAACCCACCGCCATTTCCGACTTATTCCCAGTCGAAAGCAGCAAATGTCCGAACTTATTAGAAATTGCCATCAACAGATTGCCTCGAATCCGCGATTGAATATTTTCCTCAGCAATCCCGAAAGTTGTGTTGACAAACAAATTGGCGAGAGTGCGATCGTAAGTTTTCATCAAATCGCCGATCGGCAATAGTTCGATCGCCATGCCCAGATTTCGGGCTAATTCTAAAGCATCATTAACCGAATGATCTGAACTATAAGGAGAAGGCATCAGCACCCCTAGAACATTTTCGGGCCCGATCGCGCAACTGGCGATCGCCGCCACCAAAGCCGAATCTATCCCGCCGCTCAAACCGAGTACAACCTTAGAAAAACCGCACTTGCGAACATAATCTCGCACTCCCAAAACCAAAGCCGCCCAAATTTCGGCATCTCCTTGTGCCGGGTGAAAACTTAAATCTGTTGTGGATCGGGCATCTTGCCCGATCCCGCCGCTGCCAACTAAATCTTGTTTAGCTGCGTCATATTCCAGCACCGCAAAATCAGTTTCAAAAGAAGCTAATACCTGAATTAAATCACCCTTTCGATTCACAGCAAAACTGCTGCCGTCAAAAATAATATCGTCATTTCCCCCTACCTGATTAGCGTAAATAATCGGTATCCCGCAGCGGATGACGCTGTGCTGCAACATCGCCGATCGCACTCCCCGCTTCCCCGCAGAATAAGGCGATGCCGACAAATTCAGCACTAAATCTACACCCAATTTTGCCAAATCGGAAACAGGATCGCCTGCGTAACTGCGTTTACCCCAAAATTCCTCATTGTTCCACAAATCTTCACAAATTGTCACGCCGATTTTTAATTCGCCAATATAAAAGTAATTGCTGTTTTCTCCCGGTTCAAAATATCTATCTTCATCAAATACATCATAAGTAGGCAACAAGCGTTTATAAAAAACTTGTTTGACGGCGCCATTCTGCAACAAAACAGCGCTATTAAACAATGATTTTCCGCCGAGTTTAACAGCATTAGCATTAGGTAAGGCAGTACCTGCTATGACTGCCAACTCCGGCGGCAAAGCTTGCGCCAGTTGCAGCAACTGTGCACCTGCATCTGCAATGAAACTCGGATTGATTAACAAATCGCGCGGCGGATAACCGATCAGGGAAAGTTCCGGTGTTAGCAATAAGTTTGCGCCCTCAACCTCAGCTTTTTTCGCAGCCTCCAGAATTAGGTTGGAGTTGCCAAAGATATCACCAATTGTAGGATTGAGTTGTGCGATCGCAATTTTCATATCACCAAATCACTTAATAAATATTGCTAACAATCCGCCCGCGCGGACTCACTTTCCTATAGTCCTAGATTTGAATCTAGCAAAAACTTACTTAGATTTGTAATGTTTCAACTCTTCCTCAATATAATAATTTACCAAATCCCGGTAAATATTTTCAACCACATCAGGATTCAAACCCGACTCTTTAGCCCACTCGCGCCGCTGCTGTAACATATCGTGAAAGCGATCGAACGCTTTAACGCTAGCTTCACTCGTTTTGAACCTTGCTGCAGCGATGACGTATTGAAATCTCTTGCTCAAAGCCTCGATCACTTCTCGATCGATAATATCAATTTCCTCCCGAACTTCGTGAATATTAGCGCATTCATCAGGGTCTTTCATAGCCTGCACTCCTTAATAGCTTCTATTCTAATGTTACTAAATTGCTCCCCGAATGTCATCCAAGGAACAGCTAAATAAACACCAGCGGCTTATTTTTGAAAGGAGCAAAAGCGGCCGCATCAAAGCGGTACAAACTAGCAGGGCGGCCAGCCCCGCGCGAAACCTTAACACCGGTATCGCACAAAAAACCCAATTTTAACAATCGAGATCTAAAATTAGAATAATCCGAAAAACTTTCCCCCAAAATAGTTGTATAAAGCTGATACAAATCGCTCAAAGTAAAAAGCTCCGGCAAAACTTCAAAAGCTACCGGACTGTATTCAAGTTTGTTACGCAGTCGCCGGTATCCGTATTCGAGAATTTGATTGTGATCGAAGGCAAGCTGTGGAACTTGTTGCACGGGATACCAAGCAATGCCGCCGACGCGGTGGCCCACACCCGCCACTACACTCCCAGCAATTAACTCAGCTTCCTCAAAGCGAACCAAAGCAAAATAACTCACCGAAAGATAGCGATCGCCCCTGGTAAGTTCCCGAGGATCGCGCCCCGGTTCTCCGAAAGTATACAATTGCTCCAGATACAAATTTTTTACCCGAATTTTCTCAGACAAAATTCGGTAAGCCGCATTTTCAAGAGACTCTCCGTCCCGCACCAAAGTACCAGGAAGACTCCAAGAATCGATAAACGGTTCGTCTTGCCGCATTACCAACAGCACCAACAAGCGGTTCTGCACGGCATCGACGGAGAAAATCACATTATCTACTCCTACTTTAAAGTCAGCTAATGAGCAACCTTCGCCCTTTTTCGTGCCTCGTGCCATGCGTACAAATGCTCCCTATTGATGTAATCTTCGATGGTCGGAGTCAGAGCTTCCCTGTCTCCTGTTTCCCGATAGGAAGTAGAAGAAACATTGGGAGCACTCAAAGATGCGATCGCCACGTCTGCACCCATCCGCCTCAACTGCCACAAATCTAATTGTTCGGAGGGATAACCGGGTCGCGGTACTATCAGCAAGTCCACTTGTTTTAACAATTGTTCAAATTTGTACCAGCGAGACAGTTGCCCCACCAAGTCCGAACCTATTACCAGCGTCAAATCTGCATTCGGCCACAGCAATCTTGCTTGTTCCACAGTTTCTAGCGTCCTCGGACTGCTGAGTTCTGGATGCAAGCAAAGATTGTGTCTGGGCGAATTAATTTCTTGAATCATTAACAGCAGCATTGCCGATCGGTGTTCTAGAGAAGTTTGGTGCGACTTAAAAGGATTGTCCGACGCCCAAACTGCTACCCAATCAAAATGTTGGGAAAGCCAACTCAGAATTGTTTTGTGTCCTGCTGTGGGTGGATCGGCACTGGTTCCAAAAAGAGCAATCTTCTGCATAGGGAATCGGTAATGAGTAATGGGTAATGGGTAATTGTTGACTGTTGACTGTTGACTGTTGACTGTTGACTACTGACTAATGACTCTTTTGGGTTTTTTGGGTGAGACTCTGCAAATCTGGAGAAATTTCCACCTGCGGCGAAATTGGGTTGTCAAGTTGGCGAGTTTCGGGTCGAAGACTGGCGACAGAAGCAGCCGTTCGTTTGGCGATATCGTCCAAACTTTCCTCGTTCTGGACTCGTTTGCCGTCCTTGACAACCAATTTCATTAATGGTATAGAATCGCAATTTTTAATATTTTCTCCTGACAATGCCAAACAATCTCCGAGAATTTGCCCATTTTCAATATGTCTAAAAATTTGCTTTCTTCCTGGATATGTTACCTTGCCGCTTGCCTCTTTCATCACCGGAATTCCGTCAATTTCCACCAACTTATAAACACCGTTGACAGGGGAACCGCTGACCAACTTGGTTCCCAAACCGTAACCGTCAATGCAAGCGCCGCTACTTTTTAATTTCGCAATTTCTCGATCGTCCAAATCGCCGCTAGCAAAAATTGGAACGCCCGGAAGGATCGATCGAACTTCCCGAGACAGCACCGCCAAATCGCCCGAATCCAGCCGCACGCCTTCCAACTGCATTTCACCGCTGTTTACTCGATCGGCCAACATCCGCGCCGCCGCCACAGTATCATAAGTATCGATCAGCAGCGGCGCCCCCGGAAAATAGCGGTGAAAAGCTGCAAACGCCTGATTCTCGCTGCCTTCGAGGGCAGCGACAGCCATTACCAAAGCATGGGCGATCGTACCGACAGGCTTGCGGCCCAACTTCAAAGCAGCCAAAACATTAGAAGTTCCGTCAAATCCCGCAGCCAGAGCAGCCCTAGCCGCCCAAACAGCAGCTTGAGGCCCAAAAGCCCTGCGCGTCCCGAATTCAAGCAACTTAGCCTCCGGGCCCGCCACATCGCGCAGCCGCGCTGCCCGCGTCGCAATCAAAGTTTGATAATTTATGGCATTCAATAAATAAGTTTCCACTAACTGAGCCTGCCACAGAGGAGCCTCAATTCGCAGCAGAGGCTCGTTGGCAAACACCGCCGTCCCCTCCGGCACCGCCCAAACATCGCCAGTAAAGCGGGCTGTGGCGAGTAAAGTCCAAAATCGCTCCGGGGCGCCGGCAAAAATCCCAGTGGACTGCAAAGCCTGAATTTGCGCCGGCGAAAACCGAAATTTCTCCAAATAATCGAGAACTTGGGCCAAACCCATCGCGATCGCGTAGCCAAAACCCTCTGGCAGCCTGCGCGCGAACAACTCAAAACTCGCGACCCGCCCGTCGAGCCCTTCCCCAACATAACAAGCGGCCATCGTTAGCTGGTAGAGATCGGTCAAAAGGCTGTAATCTGCTGAAGAAACCGTCAGTTCCCGGTCTTCTAAGATTTCTTCAAAACCTGTGAGCTGCAGGCTTTCTGTGGTAGTTTTCATAAGAAAAACCCCGGACAAACTTCTTTTTTTTAATTATAGTGACAAACACCATATCTTTTTGTAAATCTTTGATAAAGATTACATATATTTGTCGGAGAAATTCGCTTATTATGCCCTTTCATAGCGGATTTCGGTTAATTTGTACATTAATATTATGGTAAAACCAATATAAATATTTAATTTAACAAACTCAGGAATTAAGCACAAACACTCAAGCGTTCCCGGTTTTTTGCGAAAATATTTCCTTGCAGCCTTTGAATAGAGTTAGAAAACCCGGTTTCTGAGCGTCGGGAGGGCGATCGCGACAGCTTGAGTTGACCAAGGAAAAATCTACCAGCAAAAGGTCGATCGTCCAACAATGCGTAATTCCTAAAACCTTCAGCTTGCTTCAATGTTGCAGACCAATAAGTAATTCAAATAAATATTGCTAAAGTCATCCATAGCCCAAAAATCAGAGTAATCTAATAAGTATCAGAACCCAGATTAAGAGAGGCAGATTCTATGAATCTTTCTAAATCTTTGGCAAACGCGATGCGTTACGTTTCGGAAGCAGCGGTGCGGATTTTTAGCCCCAGCGATGACAACTATCCAAATAGTGGAGTTCAACCTTTTGAAGGTAAGCTCTCCAAAACTTCTAAATCGAGAGACTGAACAGCCATTCACGCAGTTTCTAGCGAGTTCGGCACAGGCATTCACTTTAACAGTCAACAGTTAACAATTAATTGTTGACTGTTAACTTTTGACTTTTGACTTTTGACTTTGACTGTTAATAGTAATTGTAGGTGGGGTTTCCCTTCCTTCTACCCAACCTACAATTACCAATCACCAATTACACTGAACTTCCCCAATTGACAAAAGGTATATTCAGTGTAGAGTAAGCTTTTGAAATAAAGATTTTGGCGTGGCTGATTTAGGGTATGAAAGGCTAAATATGCAAGTCATAGAAACCAGTATTCACAAAACTTCGGGATTTTCAAGTGATTTTTTTCATACCCTGATTAAGCAACGCCGACGTGAAGATTTCTGAGTTGAAAGCGAATTCTCAGGTTAAACAAGCTCAAGGCGAAGCTGAGTCGATTCGGGTGAAGGGAAATGCTCAAGCTGAAGCTTATCGCGCGGGTGTTGTGGCTTTGGGAGGTTCCGGTTATACGGCTTTGCAGTTAATGCAAATTATAGGCGATCGCAACGTGCGAGTTGTGCCAGATGTTGCGGTAACAGGGAACGGTAGCGGCGGCGGTTTGGTTGATGGTTTGCTGGGAATGATGATGTGGAATCAAACGAGCAAAAATGGAGAAAATGGCGGCGAGTTGCCGGTAGTTAACCTACAGAAATCGGAACCTGCGGCCAAGTTATCAGTAGCCCAGGTGAATTCTGTTAAGCCGCCGGCATCTCGCGCTAATTCCCCTGTTGCGAATTCTGAGGCTGATATTGATTCGCGGTTTGATGAATTGCCGTTTGACGATCGATCTTTTAGTTAGGCTGGGCAGTTTGTATTGAGGACTTCAGTCCTCTCTTATCGAAAGGGGGTATTACCAGTTTGTAGTTGGGCGCGATACCTAGCCCAAAGTTCAGGTAATCTCCTCAATCCAAGGTCAGCATTAGCTGACCTTGGTTAGAGTTAAAAACTCAACTTTTAACCATCTATTTTTGCGAAGACTTTTTATCCACTTAAAACTTAATTGACAGGGCGATTTTCCAATGCTAGCCTACGTAGAATTAAAGTTTAATTATTTAGCAATGAGAGTAATTTATGCAACTTTTAATGATGGATTTAGATACATTTTCTCAGGCGAGTTTTTGGGGGTTCGCTGCCTTAACAGCCTATATTCTCACACTGCTTCCCACCAATTTGATAATTGTTTTCCCTGTTACAAAAACAACGGGATTTCCCCAATGGCTGCTGAAATATCGTCGCCTCATTGGTCTGCTCTCTTTCTTTTTATCTGTACTTCACGGATTCATATTTTTCAAACAAAGAAACTTTGATATCTTTGATATCAAAACTTATTTTGTTTACTTCCAGGGAGTAGCAACATTCATTATTTTTACTCTTTTGGCTATCACCTCTAACGATTGGAGCGTGAAAAGACTTAAGAAAAATTGGAAAAATTTGCAGCGTCTCACTTACCTTGCTATGTTTTTATTAACCTGGCATATCTTGGATAAAATGGCCAATCACTGGACATATTTAACGCCTGTTGGAATTGCAGCTATAACCGCCATACTACTTTTATTCATCGCTCGAATATTGAATCAGCGCCATCTAAAAAAGAAAAAAATAAGTCAACCGAAGGCAAAGTAACAGTGCTAAACAAGAGTGTTGGAGAGGATTTGTAAAAGCTAGAATGCAGCAGAAACTTCCGCCATAAATTTCTTAAAGTGAAATCGGGAAGTTTATTTTATATAAACTGAGTGTGGGAGCTCGTGTTTATGAGATCAAAAGCAGTTAAAGGGAAAATTTTGGCCTTCACATTAACAGCAGTTGTAACTGCGGCGGGCATCGGCTGGTATAGGTCTTTTGCGGAATTGGAAACAACTGTATCGCAGTTTAAATCGGGGCTGTTAACTCAATATTCTACCAGTTTTAAAGATAATTCTGGGTGGATTTACGCGATCGCACTCAGTCCCGACGGCAAAACTTTAGCCAGCGGCAGTTATCGCGGCCTTATCAAAATCTGGAGCTTGCAAACCGGCGAATTGCTTTACACCTTAAAAGCACATACCGATGCAATTGAATCCCTAGCCATTAGTCCTGATGGCAATGTTTTGGCTAGCGGGAGTTGGGATAACCGGATTAAATTGTGGAATCTCAAAACTGGCATACTCATCAATACCTTGAAAGGTCATGCGGATGATGTCAAGGCAATAAGTATCAGTCCTGATGGAAGGTTACTCGCTTCTGGAAGTACCGACAAAACTGTAAGGTTGTGGAATTTTTCCGATGGGAAACTACTCAGCACACTTCCAGATACAGACTGGATTCAATCTGTCGCTTTTAGCCCGGACAGTAAAATTTTAGCAAGCGGCAGCGAGAATGGAACTATTAAGATTTGGTGGCTTGATGATGGCGGCAATTACACCCTCACTGGGCATTCTGGGTCGGCGAACTCAGTTGCATTCAGTCCTGACGGCAAAACTTTAGCGAGTGGCAGTGCGGATAAAACTGTTAAGCTGTGGCAGTTTACAAAGGGCAAAGTTTTGCATACATTAACAGGGCATTCCGGCCCGGTGCTGTCAGTTGCTTTTAGCCAGGATGGACAGGCTTTAGCTAGTGGCAGCTACGACAAAACTATCAAGCTGTGGAAGTTGACAACGGGCGAACTAATGACAACTTTTGCGGCTCATTCTAAGCCTGTTTGGTCTGTCGCTTTTAGCTCTCAAAATCCTGTTTTAGCCAGCGGTAGCGCAGATGAAACTATTAAGCTTTGGCCTGTACCTGTCCCGATTGCGACTCAGGTTAATTCTCCAGCACCAGAGGTAGAGGCAGCACCGTCGGAAATTCTCTCCCCCGGTGAAATTGCACAGTTGAACCGGAAAGTTTACGACCAAATTGACAAGAGTTGGCGCTCGACTCCCACCTTCAAAACTTCATTAGTTTATCGGGTTGCCGTGAATGAAGAAGGGGTAATTATAGATTGTCAGCCGCTGAACCAAGCAGCGGCTGATTTTATTGAAGAAGTTTCTCTTTCTTCCTTTCGCCAGGGTGGTAAACCTCAGCATTTTTATCAATTTAAGGTAGTGTTAAAACCCTCTGGGGTGCTTGAGGTCAGCCCGTGGTAAGGGTGGAATTACTCATACTAATTTTTTCACAAATTATGTGAAATTAAATTTTTTTAAAGTACTGACGCGCTCGATATTATTGTCTTCAGGTTCTTCCTTATTCATCCTTTTCTATCACTCATAACTCTTGATGCAATTCATCGCTCTTGAGAACTTTGTACCGATCGCAGTACAATCGATCGATATTGCATCTGAGGAATCTCCCATGTCAGAACCGTTTTCTACTGAGATTAGCGATCGCATCTGCACTCACATGAACGAAGACCACGCTAGTGCTGTCGTGCTATACGCTCAAGCATTTGGCGACCAACCAGAGGCAACAGAAGCTCAAATGCTGGCTATTGATGCCAACGGCATGGATTTAACCGCTAAAGTCAACGACGAAACAGTGCCTGTCAGAGTTAAGTTCGATCGCACTTTAAAAGACGCCGAAGATGCTCACCACACTCTCATTGAAATGGTGAAACAAGCTCGAAAAGTTGCTAAGTAGTCACTTGCGGACTATCCTGTTATAATTTTAACGTTCGCAGTACAGACTTTAGTCCGCTTAAATAGTTGTTAAGGACTCAAGTCCTTACTACAAACCTTGACTCCGGTTAAATCCTTTTTAAGGGCTAAAGTCCTGACTGCCAACAAAATATTTAATAAAGTTGAATATACATCTAAAATATCAAATAAAATGACCGAAAATTACCCTCAATCCCGAGAATTAGATACCGTCAAGGGCAGTAAAAATAACCACTTCGACGCCCTGGTAAAGCGAATAGATTTGATGATTCGCGCCCGCTATTCGCTGCTGTACATTGTCGGCGTCGAGGAGGAACCGATCGAGGCTGTAATTGCCCAAGTAGCGCTGCAAGTAACTCCCGCGCGCCGAGTATTGTTCTGGGATCTCGTCCGCGGCTGGGAAGATAATGCTTCTGGGAAAGGTTCGGTAATGGCGGCGCTCGATCGCGTCAGCAAAACTGCTGTTGAAGAATATACCATATTTGTTCTGCGGGATTTGCACCCTGTTTTGAAATATCCATACAGCGAAAAAAATGCGGCGGTAGTGCGGGAATTGCGGAATTTAACGCGGGAATTGAAGCGCAGCAAAAAAACTATAGTTCTTACTTCTCACACGCTGGAATTGCCGGAGGAATTGAAAGAAGAAATAACAGTAATTGATTTTCCTTTGCCCAACGTCCAAGAAATCGACAGTTTAATTTCCCACGTTGTGGAAAAGCCGCAACAGTTGCAAGTTAGCGGTTTAGCAAGGGAACAGTTGGTTAAAGCTTGTCAGGGTTTGAGCCGCGCTAGAATCGGGCGGGTTTTGGCTAAAGCTTTGGCCGCCAAACAGCAAATTAACGAGTCAGATATTGACGGAGTTTTGGAGGAAAAACAGCAAGCAATTCGCCAAACGGGCATTTTGGAGTTTTTCAACTCCCGAGAATCCCTAAAAAGTGTGGGCGGATTGGAGAATTTGAAGCAATGGGTAAAGATGCGGCAAGATGCTTTTACTGACGAAGCCCGTCGCTACGGCATACCGAATCCGAAAGGAGTTTTGTTAGTAGGAATTCAAGGAACGGGCAAATCTTTATCTGCGAAAACAATAGCCTCAGAATGGCGTTTGCCGCTGTTGCGGTTGGATACTGGGAGATTGTTTGGCGGCGTGGTCGGGGAAAGCGAAAGCCGCGTCAGGCAAATGATACAATTAGCAGAGGCGATCGCACCTTGCGTTTTGTGGATCGATGAAATAGATAAAGCCTTCGGCAACATTATCAGCGGTAGCGACGGCGATTCGGGAACTTCGCGCCGGGTATTCGGCAGTTTGATTACTTGGATGCAGGAAAAAACCAGTCCGGTGTTTATCGTCGCAACTGCAAATAACGTCAGGATTTTGCCTGCAGAGTTGCTTAGAAAAGGCAGGTTTGATGAAATTTTCTTTTTGAATTTGCCCTCTGAATCGGAACGGCAAGATATTTTTAAAGTGCATTTGCAGCGTTTGCGGCCAACTAGATTGCGCGAGTTTGATTTGGGAGTTTTGGCAAAACGCGCTGAGAATTTTAGCGGTGCAGAAATTGAGCAAGTGGTAATAGATGGGTTGTATCGGGCCTTTGGAACGTTTGTAAACGGACAGCGCCGGGATTTGATGACCGAGGATATTTTGAGGTCGATCGAGGATACTGTACCTTTAGCTGCGATCGCGCGATCGCAAATTGAAGATTTGAAGCGCTGGGCGGCGGAAGCGGGCGCGAGAACAGCATCTAACGATACTCACTTAATTGATGAATTGAAACGCTACAGCCAGCGGCGAAGGGATGCGATCGACAATTAACCCCACTTGTAGGGTGCGTCAGTTAAGGTCTAATTAATTCTCCCAAAAATCCCATCAGACGCACCTTCCTAATCGCATGGTGCGTCAGTTCATGGCAGATTAATTCTCCCAAGTATCTCCCCTTCTGACGCACCCTACTACTGCTAGTAGCCTACAAGAGTTTATGGACAGTTATCTTAAACCTTTTTAGCGAAGACAGCGCCACTACAAACCTAACCTAAAAATATCCGCAAGAATACCATTTTTCTCAACCATTCTCCCGGCATCCGGCGAATCATAAACCACTAACAGCGAATTCTGCTCCCCCAAATATGGAAACAGGCTCAACCCCTCAGCATTGTCCGTACCAACCTTAAAAGGCAAGTCAAACAATACCTCCAAATCTCCCCCATCTTGTCCAGTAATACTGTCGCCCGAGCGCCCTAAAATCCCCTTTAACCGAAAAACCCTCATCGCCCCCGATAAAGTCATCGTCGGCCCGGCTAAAACAATCAAATCTTCCCCCTTCCAGCACAATTCTCGCACCCCCAAACCGTTCAAATCAACAAAATGTTTCTTGTAAAACTTGCCGGATTCACCAATAGCCTTTAGCTTTAAAACCCCCTGTTTAGACTCTTGCACTTCTATTTCTAAAATTATCGCCCAACCCCGCAGTACAGGTCCGCGTAAACCAAGAAAAATCCGATTGCCGCGCACCGCCAATCCTTCAATATCAAAACCATTTTCTTTACTCGGAATCGGCACCGATAAAAATAGACCGAGATGGCTGTCATCTTTCAGCGCATCAGTCAGCAAATTCCCCGTTTTGGTCGGCTGAAGGTATCCCGCTTTCAGTTGGTTTTTGGGATTTTCAGGATGGGAAATTGACTTGCACAAACTCCCGTTTTTTACAGGAATTCGTGCCAGCAAATAACGGTTGACCTCCGTCTCTATTTTTGCTAAATTTTGAATGTCTTTATTCGGGTCTTGGCCTTTAGCTTTCTTGCGTTTGGTGCTGTGAGAAGCCACAAACCAAAGATAATCGCTGTTGAAATCAATTCCTTCAATATCGATTTCACCAGCTTGTTCGGAAAAATCGATAAAATCCGCGATCGCAAATCTTTGATGTTCTCCAAAAACATGAGGCCCGACAGGCGACAAACGCTCGATCGAAGTCGTTTCATCGGAACCCAGCCACAAATGACCATCGGGAGTTAAAGCAACAGCGGATAAGTCTGTAATAATATCAGCCGCTTCGCTGTTGAATTGCAGCAGCAGCCGGCCGAGCAAAAAAGATTCTGGCATAATTATTAGCACCAAAACTATTCTTAGGGTAAGTCATTATAGCTAAAGTTGCTTGAAACTGATATCTTGCCACAGTTGTAATACTCAGCCGGGGGATTAATTCCCCCTCTCAAAGCTTGCATTCGGTTAAAAGTGAGATGTTGCACGATTTTCAATAAGGCTTTTATGGGCGGGCTAGGAGCAACTGCCCACAAGAAAGAAAATTCATCTGTTGTGGAACAGGCATCTTGCCTGTTCATGACAGAGGTGCAAGATGTGAGTTAAAACCCATTGAAAATTAAAACAGAAAACTAAAACAAATATCCTCCTCAAGCCTCATAGCGAGAACTTCCGTTTTGAGATAGGGATTTTTAACCCTTGGCGGGGCCAAACCGCAGTCGGCGGTGATTATTCCGCAAACCGAACCTCCACAGACGGATAACACCCTAATTGAAGCATTAACATCGCCGTTACCTTTCGTTACGATAAGGAGACAGAGAGAAAAACCTCTCATTCGTAAAATTAGAGGTAGCCATTATGAACGGTACATTTCGCGTCGGCAACCTGTTTGGGATTCCCTTCTTTGTCAACGCATCTTGGTTTTTAGTTCTGGGTTTAGTAACCTGGCAGTACGGCGGCGCACTAGCTGCCCTGTTTCCCACATTGGGCCCCGTAGCGCCCTGGATGCTGGGATTATTCACAGCGTTACTGTTATTTGCTTCCGTCTTAGCCCACGAATTAGGACACAGTTGGGTAGCCATTAAACAGGGAATTGGCGTGAAATCGATTTCGCTATTTCTGTTTGGCGGACTGGCTAATTTAGAAAGAGAATCTAAAACCCCAGCCGAAGCATTTTGGGTAGCCATTGCAGGCCCGTTGGTCAGCTTATTGTTATCCGGTTTGTTAACAGCGATCGGCATCGGTGCTGGTCTCACAGGCCCCGCAGGCGCCATCGTCGGACTTTTAGCTTCGATCAACTTAGTTTTAGCCTTATTTAACTTAATTCCCGGTTTGCCCCTCGACGGTGGCAACATCCTCAAAGCGATCGTCTGGAAAATTACTGGCAACCCTTACAAAGGTGTAATTTTTGCTAGCCGCGTCGGTCAAATAATTGGTTGGATTGCCATTGCTACAGGCGTATTCGGCAATATTTGGAATCTAGTAATCGGTTGGTTCTTACTGCAAAATGCCGGTCAATCTGCCCAATATGCCACAGTCCAAAATAAACTGGCAGGGCTGACAGCTGCAGATGCTGTGACCCCCGAAAGTCCGATCGTCTCCCAAGACTTGTCCCTCAGAGAATTTGCCAACAACTACGTGATCGGTAGCACTCAAACCTGGCGCAGGTTCCTGGCAACAGATGATGCCGGACAATTGGTAGGGGCGATCGACCTAGACGACCTCAAAACCATTCCTACCGGAACTTGGCCCCAAATTTTAGTGAAAGAACTCCTGAAGCCGATCGAATTTTCCACAACCGTCAAACCCGAATTATCTCTCCTCGAAGTCGTCACCCTCCTGGAACAACTTAAAGTACAAGAACTCCCCGTCATTCGCGAAAATGGCGTCCTCGTAGGACTTGTAGAAAAAGCTGAAATTGCCCGCCTGCTACAAAGACGAGCCGAAGCGAACCCTGCTTGATATTCTCAGATACTTGACAAATAACAGTTAACCCCCTCGATTTCCGCTTACCAAAAAGGCGATCGGGGGGGTTAACTGTAGCTGGACAAAAGCCAAGTGAAACACTAAATTATTAGCTCCAAATCAAGGATGATAACTATAATAGTGTATTGATCATCTGAGCGAGGACGCTATGCCATCTCAGCACTTTTCCTCTCAATCCGAAACAACAGAGTCAAAAGTTCTGCCTGCTCTGACAAACAATGTATTACCAGAGGATCTCGCCCCTCAGCCAACAGCTCAATTACACAAATCAGCGCTGACGGTTTCCGCAGCTCAAGATATCATTTACAAATTTTTTATATATCACATCAAAAACTCGGCTTCAGAAGTAGTTTTGCAACAATTTCAAAACATATTTATCCAATTGATTCCTCCAGCTAACCCCACATTAATTCAAGCTTTAGACACAATAATTCAATTTGACTCTCAACTAGAATTTAACTACTTATTTAAACGCTGCATTTACATCTTATTAAATAACTGGGTCACTCAGAAACAATACCAACTGGCTCGCGACTTAATTAACATTATTAGAGATAGAACCCTTAGGGAACCCCACCCCGACAATTGTCTCAAAATACTGAGAGTGTGGCTGACCAACTTTCTCAGCAGCAAAGACTATGAAGAGCTAAAGTTATTTGTATTAAAGTACGACGACTACCAGCCACTACAAAATCACTGGACTTCTCGCTATCAGCCTTATTTGCTAGCCGCTCAATATCTAGATGCTAAAAACACCCCCGAAGAACGCCAAGCTGCCAGACTATTGTCGCAGCAGCTCAAAGAAAAATACAAGTTTGACCTAGCAATGTATACCTCTCGCTCTCAGTCTGCTACATCCCAATTAAATAATTATCATAATCCCACACTTTTAGGAGATGAAGCCCTGCGTTTAATCAAAATAATTTTGGTCAGCCGCGGCTCCTTAAACTATCGCAGCTTAGCAAATATTTTTCTTAGAGAAACTCAAAATATTACTTACAAGCAGTTTAAGGACTATCTAATTAAGTATTTATTTAATTACCAATCTAAACTTTTACGTACTGATATTTACCAAGTGAGAATAATTAATATTTTAGAGACTTTTCATCCAGAAAATGACGGAGACACTTTGAGCACTGGCCTGCAGCTCAGAACTTGCAATTATCTAATCAAATGTTTGACTGTGGAAAATTCCGGGAAACCAACATCCTTATTTCTACTGTTCGCCACTCAACTAAATCCTTTAACACTAGCAATTATAATTCTCAAATTTATTTTAATTTCACCCCATTCTAGAACCTACTTAGAACTTTGTTGTGCCAGATTAATTCAATACTATCAAGATGACTCGGCTACTGAATGTGAGTGGCTCATTAATTTTTTAGAATTGAGCCAGATTGCTATAACTATTTATGGAGACAATGTTCAGTATAATTTAGTGAATATGTCAGACAAGCATGAAGAAGAGCAGTTGTTGATTGATATCAATAACTGTAGAATTTTTTCTCAACATAAACAAATCATAAAATATCAAGATTAGTCATCAGTCATCATTCATCAGTCATTAGCTGCGCCTGGCGCGCCCGACAGCAAGTTTATAGGATAAAGTTTTCCGGGAACAGTGTTCGCTAATTTATATAAGTTTGATAAGCTTGTGGTAGCTCTTCGGCGCTAGTATCGGGCATTTCTCCCCTACCCAATATTTGCTCTGGCGCCGAATTGATGAAAATAACTGCGCCGCCCGGAGTTATCGTCGAGACTCCAACAGGCAGATTTTCTACCAGTTGGACAAATTTTTATTCACTTTGTGCCAAAGCTGGAAAAAACTTTTTCAGTTGAGCTGCCCTCTCGTTGAAAGACTGCGCTAATTCGCCGACTTCATCAAGCCTACTGACAGTAACAGCACGCACTTTCAGGCGGCGAGATCTTTAGCTGCTTCCTTGAGCAGCAGCAGCGGCAGCGTTACCCACCTAGCTGCCAGCACTCCACCAATTGTCGATAGCAGTAGCGCCGCCCAACAAAGTAAAATTGTAGTGCGCGTATTTTTGTTAATTTGCCCCATGAAATCGGATTCGGGAACTGCGATCGCAATCAGCCAGTTCAAACCGTAAACATCAGAAAACGGCAGCACTTCCACAAAATCTTCCTGCCCGTCTCCCCTAAATTTCAGTTGCTGCCGCTGCTTAATGTCGCCAAAGCCCTCGAAGTGTTCGTACAAATATTTAGCTGCGGTGCGAATGACAGGAGTTTGGCTGTCTAAAACATTCACCCGCTGCAGTTGCTGCTTTCTTGGCATCTTTCTAAAGGGTGATTCTTGACTCGAACTGGCAACCAGCAAGCCCGATCGTTCGATCGCGAAAATTTGTCCCGTTTTGCTAAGCTTGATGCGATGGAGATATTGCTAAAGCCCCGAGAGCGAAAAGTCTACGGCACTACCTCCCAGCAATTTACCGATTTCGCTCGCGAATCGGTTGGCTGGCAGCAATAAACACAGTCCCGCGAGTAAAACCAGGATAAATACTCGTCCAAATCGCTTTGTTTGTTCGCTGCGACAGCTTCTTTGTACCAGAGGCGCAGGCGGGCATCGTAGGTTGCCGGTTCTGCCTTTAATTTAGCGGTGCGCGTGCCTAGGCTGTCTGTAGCTTAGTATATGTTGTGAGAGTTGGTAGACTTGTTAGCTGCGACAATTTGCAAGCTGTTATCCGTGGGTTGCGCCAAATGCCGAGATATTCTCCTGATTTTTCAGCACCGAAGGATATCCATTGAATGCTTTTAAAACATCGCATTTGCTGCCAGAGGAACTTCTCTCCCCGAGGCTGGGACTTTTATAAGTGTAAGTTTAATTCAGCGCGGTCGATCGCTTCAGCGTTAAGTTTATTTACCCACTGGGTAGGTTCGAGAAAAGAAATCAGCTTTTCTTCAACTCTCTTCCCCGTCTCCGCAATCAATTTCTCGGCGAGCTCTTCGACTGCTTTGTCTCCGTTGCCAAAGGGCGAAAGGACAGATGCCCGACAATCCCGACTGCGGCGACGATTTGCAGCACAAAAGAGGCCACTAGAAGGCGACGCAGGGAGATTTTTGTTTGGTGTTGAGAAGTTTTACTCGCGAATCGGGGCAACGGCATAGGCTGGTGACTAATTGCTCCCTAACACTTTAACTGTTCCAGCCTGTAATTTCACTTAGGGGCGATCGAGGTGTTTCCTTTCCCTCAAAACCCCTCCCACACAGACACAAATCATGAGCAAGCACGAGACTTATACAATTTTAGATTTTAGATTTTAGATTTTAGGTTAAATAATTGGGAATGAATCATGAAGCTCGTGCTTTCGAGCTTCGCTACAGTTGCATTCTTTTTTTCAACTGGTATGACGCACTGTTAGCTGAGAATACCTCTGCCATTTTCTTGCTTTGGTGGGTTTCCTAGCTCAACCAAACCTAATTCTTCCTTCAAACCTCTTCGGTTCCTCAATTACATCCGTTAAATCCCGTACACAATTGGCTGCAGAACTTCTCTTTAACAGCTACGCGGAAAATCCCCCGCTTGTCCACACGGATATAGCGAGGGGCGAGAATAGGTATTCTCGGAAAATATAAAGTGGTGGCACTGGCTTTTGTCGAGCCATTGCCATCTATAGAAGCCATACTTTTTTAGGCTCACAGAAAGATTTCAGAGCCAACTCTCTGCTTGCAGTCAATGCTTGAAGTCAAACCCACCAGTTCAAGCAAGAAGTCAAAGCAAGTCGTAAAAGCCTAGGATTCTTCTTCTTCTTCTCGATCGATTTGGCGCAAGTGAATGTGCTTACGTCCCAGAGAGATTTCAAATTCATCTCCCGGCTGGAGTTCCATTTGTTTGGTGTAGGCGGCTCCAATCAGTAAGTTGCCGTTAGATTGAACGCTAATCCGATAGCTGGCCGAGCGTCCGCCGCGTCCGTTGCCGTTTTGCTTCCCGTCTAGCTGAATGCCTTCTGCATCAATCAGCGCATTCAGGAATTTCATCATGTTGACCCGTTCTACGCCGTTTTTGGTAACGGTGTAGTAGCCACAGGCTCTAGCTTTTTCTTCCTTGGTAAGGTTCTCTAGGTCTTTGACCTTTTTGATCAGACCTTCACCTTCAAGGGGTTCGATATTTTTCCTTTTAGCCATTTACTGAGTCCTGAAATATTCAACTGGTGTACGGATTTTTTCTCGGTTGGTTTTTTGTTTGGCCAAGAAACTTTAGCTTTATAGCTGGTCGTAAAACCATATTACACCGATCGGCTCAATTGTTAACCACTATTATCTAAATATTTTTAACAACCTGCAGTCTTTCTTGAGGAGTAGCTGCAGCCGGTGCGAGCAATCTCTAAAGTCGGTAGCATAAGCTATCAGCTATCAGCTAGCTGAATATTTGCCCCGCTCTTAAAATCCCATGAAGTTAACCACACGCGGACACTACAGTGTCAAAGCATTACTGGATCTAAGTTTGCAACCTCGCTTTGGCCCGACATCGGTGAAATCGATAGCGAAGCGACAGGAGTTACCTGCTCCGTATCTAGAAAAATTGCTGATTGAAATGCGACGAGCAGGTTTAGTCCAATCTGTTCGGGGTGCCCAAGGAGGATATCAATTAGCCCGCCAGCCAGCTCAAATCTCTTTAGGACAAATCTTAGAGGCTGTAGGTGAAACTATTGAACCTTTACCTCGACATTTTCCCGATGCGACGCAAGCAGAGGACTGGGTAACATTCAGTTTGTGGAACCGATTGCACAAAAAACTTGCCGAAGCGCTGTACAGTATTTCCCTCGAAGACTTATACTATGATGTCCGCAGTTGGCAAGCGGCTCTTGGGGAAGAAACTAGCTTTATCATTTAAATGGTAAGTTCATTCATTCGATCGCCAGCAATCACACATGGACGCAACACTTGTTACCTACTTTGGCGGCTGTCACTGCGGAGCTGTCCGCTTCCGTGTCGCCGTTGACAAACACGAAGCATCTGATTGCAACTGCTCTATCTGTAAAAAGAAGGGATTTTTGCACCTCATTGTGCCGCCGGAACGTTTTACCTTGCTCAGCGGCGAAGATGTTTTGACCACCTATACATTTAATACAGGAACTGCTCAACATACTTTCTGCCGAATTTGCGGCATTCACTCGTTCTATCGCCCCCGATCGCATCCCGATCATTTCGATGTCAACGTCCGCTGTCTTGACTCAGATGCCATCAAACACTTTCAGATCCTACCCTTTGACGGTGTTAATTGGGAGGAGAACGTACACTTGCTCCGCGACGAAAGTAATCTCAGCAGTTAAAATTGCAGCTCAAGAATCAAAGTCCGCAAGGGTAGGAGTAGTTAAAACCTGCGCTACCATTGCGAGCGCTCTTGCTCGGACGGACTATCAAGTTTGACACAATATATAATGATGCCGGATGAATTTCCTGTTTTGATTTTAGCTGCGGTGTTGGATTATTCGATCGGCGATCCTTGGGGTTGGCCGCATCCCGTGCAGGCGATGGGTTGGGCGATCGACCGCTATACTCGACTTGTCTTTAATATATGGAATAATCCCGCAGGCAAAATGCCTGAAGCAGCGGATCGTCCCCCTGGCGAGCAGCACAAACTGCTGCTACGATGTGCTGGTACAATACTAGCGATCGGGCTGATTGTAGGCAGTTATACTGTCAGTTGGTCGATCGTCCAAGCTGGTAGTTGGGTGCATCCTCTTTTAGGTATTGCCCTAGACACCATTTTGCTGGCAAGCTGTTTTGCAGGTCGCAGTTTGAGGGCGGCTGCAGAGGATGTGCTAGCACCTTTAAATGTTGGAGATTTAGTCAAGGCGCGAGAAAGGTTGAGCCTTTACGTGGGCCGGGATACCGAAAACTTATCCGAGCCAGAAATTCTGCGAGCATTGTTAGAAACTGTAACAGAGAATGCAGTCGATGGTGTGACAGCACCGCTATTTTATGCCTTACTTGGGTTCGCTCTGCCGCATCTATTATTAAGTGTTACCGCTGGGCCGATCGATCCTAACTCGATGTGGGCGAGTGCTATAGTCCCCTTGGCGATCGCTTACAAAGCAGCCAGCACATTAGATTCTACGATCGGCTACAAAGAAGCACCATACACAGATTTAGGATGGTTTAGCGCCAAACTAGAAGACGTGCTGACGTGGATTCCTTGCCGGCTAACAGTGATTACTTTAGCCCTTATATCTGGCAAACCGATTTACATTTGGCAAATTTGTCAGAGAGATGCTGTTAAAGATGCCAGCCCCAATTCCGGTTGGAGCGAGTGCGTTTACGCCGCCATCTTGGGAGTACAACTAGGAGGTACCAATTCCTATCGCGGAGTTCTCAAACACAAACCGCTGTTAGGCGAGCCGATTCACCCGATCGCAGCGCCGCTAATTTGCCAAGCATTGCAATTAACTCGGTATTGCTTTCTGATTTGGTTGGGACTATCATTGCTTTTTTATACCTTATTATGTTTGAGCTGCTAACTGATGACCTCACCCGAACAGTCCAGGAGGCATAAATAAGGTATTTCTGTCATTGTTCGCGCTCAGCCAAGCAATCGCAGCATCTCCTTTTCATCCGTTCGGGGTAAGTCCTGCAGAAGACACAGATCGACCACCGACAGAAGCAAAAAAAAGTTTTGACCTTTGTTCAAACCCCCAAATTCATCTGTAAAGTCAATCTAAAATCTAAAATCTAAAATCTAAAATTGTTCGATCCGTCAACAGCCAACAATTAGGTCGCAGCAACCAATGACTAAAATTATCGAAATTTTATCCCCTGATGAAGTGAGGCGTACTCTCACCCGCGTCGCTTCCCAGATTGTCGAAAAATCAGGGAACCCCTCGGAGTTAGTGCTGTTGGGCATTCATAGTAGAGGAGTGCCTTTAGCTCAAATTTTGGCAGATCAAATTGAAGTCCTCGAACAAGTCAAAGTACCCGTGGGCGCTTTAGATATTACCTTTTACCGAGATGACTTGGATCGAGTTGCGATGCGGACACCGGCTAAAACAGAAATTCCTTTCGATTTGACGGGCAAAACCGTGGTGTTGGTAGATGACGTTATATATAAAGGCAGAACGAGTCGAGCGGCTTTGAATGCGGTCAACGATTACGGCCGGCCGGAGAAAATTTGGTTGGCGGTATTAGTCGATCGCGGCCACCGAGAAGTACCGATTCAGCCGGATTTTACGGGTAAAAAGTTGCCGACTGCAAAGGAAGAACAAGTTAAGGTTTACGTTCAAGAACTCGACGGGCGCGACGGAGTGGAGTTAATTAAGGGTTGATATCGTTGACCTTGGCATCGGAATAATAATTTTTGGAGTGCTGTACGATCGTCGCCGCGCAGCGCCCGCCATCTCAGAAGCGAGCCGATATAATGTGGAATTGATTAAGGCTTGATCTCGTTGACCTTTGCATCAGAATAATAATTTTCCGAGTGCAGTGCGAAATCTTGAGATCGCCATCGATCTCACGAGCGAGTCTATCGACCAAATTTCTAGTTGGCGATCGCACTTGCGACCTCAGAAATGAGGTTTCTTGGTATATTTTTCGTTACTGATCGCAAAATTTTCGTAGAAACCCGGTGTCTAGCCGCCCATCCGTCCAGGACTGGTATCTGGGAAGAAACCTGGTTTTTAGCCAGAGCGCGAAGCGTCGTGATGGATTTTAAATCGGCAGTGCAGGAGTTGAACCTGCCTGGGGCGAATTATGAGTTCGCTGCCTAAACCGCTCGGCCAACTGCCGTTAAATCGATTTCTTTGATCTAACTCAAAATGAATTATAACATAATTTCTCAGTCCGTGCTAGAACTAGAGAACAAAAATCAAAATCTTTAGATCTGCTGAGTCCCGATCGCCTGTTAGCCAATGTGCTGGAGCCGATCGACCGGACAAAGCAGTTTCTAGGACTCGGCATAAACTTATAGGCAATGGCAGTGAATTCGACGGTAGTGCTGACTCTAATTCTGCTGGCTCTGATGTTTGGAGCAGGCGTGACGAGTTCTGTTTGGGGATTTACTATAGGTCGCGAAGCCTTGCAAGGAACGACTCAACCCGATGTTCGTCCCAGCAACAATGCTGGCAGCGGCAAGCCTGGAAAGACGGCTAGTAAAGACCAAGTGAGCATTTTGAAAGAAAAAGACATTCTCACAACCGTCCAAGCACGGGTAGAAGGTCGCGATCCAGAAAAAACAACGGCTCAAGCAAATACTAAAACAGACAAGGCAAGCTCTAAACCAGCCGCGGCAAAAAAACCGGCTGCACAAAATGCCAGCGCCAAGTTTCCCCTGAACAGTCGCGACGGGGGAATAACCCTGGAAGTGAGCGCGGCCAGTCAGCGCAACAATTCCATGCTGCTAGACGTGAGCATGAAAAATGAAGGCTCCCAACCTGTGAGGTTTCTCTACAGTTTCTTGAACGTTACTGACGATCGCGGTCGGGCTCTGAGCGCGACTGCCGAGGATTTGCCCTCGGAACTGCCCCCCAACGGGCAGGTGTTTTACGGTACGGTGAGTATTCCCACAGCTTTGCTGGAAAATGCTAAAGAAGTTTCGCTGACGCTGACAGATTATCCAGGTCAAAAACTTCAGTTGCAAATATCTGGCATTCCAGTGGCGAAGTAAAATAAAAGAAGACCAAACCTGCAGACAGATTCTCAGGTTTGATCGAGAAAGTTTTTTTAGGGAGCATTGTGTCACTTTTAGGGGCGAGAGTGCAGGAGATATCTGATTTACCCGCGATGAGTTCGACAGAGGTGCTGTCGCGGTTGCTGTCAGTGCTGTTGCTGATTGCGATTAATGCTTTTTTTGTGGCGGCTGAGTTTTCGATGGTGACGGTACGCCGATCGCGCATCAATCAGTTAGTGGAAGCTGGCGACGTGGCAGCTTTAACTGTGCAATCTTTGCAGCAAAGTATTGAGCGATTGCTTTCGACAATGCAGTTGGGAATCACTCTTTCTAGTTTAGCTCTGGGCTGGATTGGGGAAAGTACGATCGCCGTGCTAGTCCGAATGTCGATCGGCTATTTGCCACTGCCAATTTACATCAAGTCTGCGATCGCCCATTCTTTTAGCATACCAATAGTAACTTTTTTGTTGCTAGCTTACCTGCAAATCGTACTGGGCGAACTCTTTCCCAAATCTGTAGCGTTGCTGTATTCCGAACAGCTAGCCAGAACTTTAGGGCCTCCGAGTTTATTGATTGCCCGTTTGTTCAAGCCCTTTGTGTCGTTTCTCAATCAATCTACTCGATCGCTTTTGCGGTTTGCGGGCATCGAATACGATCTAAGGCATCGCCCGGTTACTCCCGAAGAACTGCAATTAATTATAGCTACTTCCAGCGAATCCAGCGGCTTGGAAGCAGAAAAGCGAGAATTGCTCAACAACGTGTTTGAATTTGGCGAAGTTTGGGTAGAAGAAGTAATGGTGCCGAGGCCTAGCATTGTCGCACTTCCCAAGACGGCCACCTTTCAAACTTTGCTCGACGAAATGGCGATTTCTAACCATTCCCGCTATCCCGTGACGGGAGATTCTTTAGACGACATTATCGGCATTATTGGCTTCAAACAACTTGCAAAACCCCTAGCTGAAGGTTTGCTATCTCCCGACACGCCAATTGTAACTTGGATGGGTTCGGTGAGGTTTGTGCCGGAGATGATGCTGCTGGGGGAACTGCTGCCTTTGATGCAGAGTTCGTCGGAAGAAATTGCGATCGTAGTCGATGAATTTGGTGGCATTTCCGGGTTAGTGACATTGCGGGATTTGATAGCCGAAATTATCGGTCGCAGCTCCGAGTCACCCGACAGCAAAGAAATTGCTTTGCAAGTATTGGACGATCGCACTTATTTAGTGCAAGCGCAGTTAAATTTAGATGATGTGAATCAAATATTGAATTTGGAGTTGCCAGTAACTGACGAATATCAGACAATCGGAGGTTTTCTGAGCTATCAGTTGCAAAGAATGCCGGCTGTGGGGGAAGTTTGGCGCTGCGAAAATGTGGAACTTACGGTTGTTTCTGTGTCCGGGCCGCGGTTAGAGCAACTTCAAATTCACTTGTTGGAAAGCGCTGCGGGCGATCAAGCTTTAGATGAAATTGCAGCAGCCGATGGGGAAATTATGGGAAAAGGGGGAAAGAATAGCGGGTTGAGTAGTGTGGCAAAATTGTCTCATTAAGATTTTGATGAAAAGGGCGAGCAAAATAGCGCAACTTTTTATACCAAATCTGAGTTAGCAACCCCGTTTATTCTCTAGTCTCTTAGAGAGGGACGAGAGTTTATGGAGGAGCGCTTTCAACCGCCGAGTCGGACTACTGTTTAAGCATAAGGCACCGGATCTTTCAGCCCCAATTCCTCAAAAGCCACCAGTCGCAACCGACAAGAATCGCAAACGCCGCAGGCATTTTCCCCGCCTGCGTAGCAAGACCAAGTTTGCTCCCAAGGTACTCCTAATTGGTTGCCTAATTGAATAATTTCTGTTTTTTTAAGTTCGATCAAAGGTGTTACAATTTTAATAAAATTTCCTTCTCTACCCTGCTTTGTTCCTAACCGAAATACTTCCTGCATGGCTTGGATGTAATCGAGGCGGCAGTCGGGATATCCAGAATAATCTAAAGCGTTGACACCGATGTAAATGCGATCGGCTTCTAGAGTTTCTGCGTAGGCGAGGGCAAAGCTGAGAAAGATCGTATTTCTAGCAGGAACGTAGGTAATTGGGATGTTTTGGGACATTTCTGCAAGATTGCGATCGATCGGTAATTCCATCTCATTATCCGTCAAAGCTGAACCGCCCCACAGTGTTAAGTCAAAGTTTACTATCTGATGTGCCTTAACCGCTGCCGAAAGTGCGATCGCCCTTGCTGATTCCAACTCCCGCCGATGTCTTTGCTTGTAGTCAAAGGAAATAGCGTAACACTCGCAGCCGTCGGCTTTGGCTTGATACAAAACTGTTGAGGAATCCAGCCCTCCCGACAATAAAATAACTGCTTTCACTTACAACATCCTCACTAAAATTAACTTTTATATTTATATCAAATTAGTGGCAAATTGACAAGATAGCAATGCGAAATGCTTGGTGAAAGATATTTTTTTAAACGAACCGCGAAGACGCGAAGGACGCGAAGGAAGAAAAGAGAAGGGACGTTTGTTGATAATTTATAGTGCCTGTTTAACTGGTTCCCAGGCAGAGCCTAGGAACCGAGATTTAGAGGGTCGGCCTCGCATTATGGCCAGGAAAACAGGAGGCAGAGCCTCCAGATATACGTTACCAGGCAGAGCCTAGTAACGAGTACAAAGAAAATTCATCTTTTGTGGAACAGGCATCTTGCCTGTTCTTGATATTGGTGCAAAATGTCAGATTTAAATTCGTAACAAGTCATCGAGTTCGCGGTAATCGGGCAAAGTTGTATCAATTTTAATGCCCTCCCGTAAAACTGTGCGATCGCCCTGCGCTCTAGATAACAATTCGCTGAAATTCCGCGCCTTAAACAAAATCAAATCAGCAGGTAAACCCACTGCAATTCGCCCTAAATTCGGCAATCCGATTAAATCGGCTGGAGTCTTTGTAACTGCACAGGGCCAGTCTCCATAAGGCCTATCTAAATGAGCGATGCGGACTGTCATATTAAAAACTTCCAAAACATCATGGTCGCCAAATCCGTAAAACGGATCGCGACAATTATCGCTAGCAACTGCAACGGGAATTCCGGCTGCTTTGAGTTCGTGCAGCAGTGTCACTCCCCGCCAGCGCGGTGTATGCTGAGAGTCTCGGTCTTGCAGGTAAAGGTTGCACATCGGCAAGCTGACAATGCCAATATTTGCTTCCTTGACTAATTCCAGAGTTTCTGTTACTAAATCTGACGGTTGTACGGCTAAACTACAGCAGTGTCCGCAGATTATTTGACCCTCAAATTCATGGCGGATGGCGGTTTTTGCGACTTCCCGCAATGTTACTGAATCTGGATCGTCGTTTTCGTCGGTGTGGAAGTCGAGGTTTAAATTTCGTTCTTTCGCTAAGGCAAAAACTCGATCGAGTTGTTTGTCTAAGTCGGGGTTCATATAGGCGACGCCGCCGAGAATGCCGCCAATTTGGGCCATGCGATCGGCTAATTTTTCGCCGGCGGGTGTCAGGAAATAGTCGAGGGAAACCAGGGAAACTGCTTGCAATATCAGCCGATCGCCCCATTCGGCTTGCAGCGCTTCAAATACTTCTAAACTAACGGTTCCCTGTTCCCCCGCGCTGTCGATGTGAGTGCGGATTGCCTTGGTTCCGTGGGCGTAGCTGCACTTGAGGCCGAACTGCATCCGCCGGTAAACATCCTCTGCATTCCAGTTTTTTTGGGCATCAGCGCCTACCGCTTCGATCGCGCTGGCAAAAGTTCCATCGGGATTGGGCGATCGTTCCCAAATGTGGCCTTTGTCTAAATGGGTGTGCATATCCACAAAACAAGGCCAAACTAAGCCGCCCTGCAAATCTATAACTGAGATATCTCCACAGGAGGATACAGGTTTTGTACCTGCTGGGATAATTTGGGCGATCGCCCCTGCTGCAATTTCCAAATCCACCAAACAAAAATTGTTCTCACTCCCCGCTGTCGCCACAGTAGAAGCTGACGGGGCGATCGATTTCATCTCTAGAAGAGACGCGGGCACGCGAGCATTTTTGAGCAAATAATTAGATGTACTTGGCAACATTAATTTTGTGAGTTAGTATTTTCCTAAGAATTTAGCGCTACCGCAAAAACGCTACCGAAAATCATTGTCGGTTGAGCGTCGGTTGTATTGTTGGTAACAAATGCTACCTTCTCAGTCTAACCATTTAGACATAAAATTGTACAGCGCCGATCGATCGGGGGTCGAGCGCCAACAAACCGAGCATCTACAAATACTGATTTGCAAATAAACCTAGTTTTCGATCTGTTTGCAGTGGTGCACTCTACCAGCCCAGCTAATGGTAATAAATTGTGGTCGTTCCACTGCCATTAGCAACTGTACAAATCGTGAAACTGAACCATGCAAAAATTTACAAATTGCCCAGTTTGCAGCTCCCAAAAAATCAGCTTCCTGTACACAGCGGGGACAGCCCGCCAACCAAAAGAGCCTCCTAAATGGTCAGTTTACGGATGCGAAGATTGTGGCTTAGTATTCGTAAATCCCCGCCCGACATGGGATGAACTGAGCGATTATTACCCAGAGGGCTGGCAGTGCTACAACACATACGTACCAGACGAAGAAGATGTAGTAAAACAAGCCAAAAAACTTAATGAATTCCGACACATTCCTATCCCTGTAGGCAAGCGGTTGTTAGACGTAGGATGCGGCGGAGGTTCCTTTCTTCAAGTCTTCAAAAAACTCGGAGTTGAGGTAGCGGGAGTTGAACCTAGCTCCTCAGCAGCAGCAGCGGCCCGCGAATGCGGTGTCGATGTTTTCACCGGCACTGTAGAAGAATACGTTGCAGAAAAAGGTACTGACGAAAAGTTTGATGTCATACTCTGTTCCCACGTTTTGGGAGCAACGCCTTTGCCTGCAGAAACACTCGATTGCATGAGGCAATTGCTGGCTCCAAACGGTTACATTTGGGTGGCTGTACCGAACGCAGACAGCCCATACGCGCGGCAACTGGGCTGGCGCTGGCACAGCACCGATTATCCTTACAATCTGATCGGTTACACTCCAAAAACATTAGCTCTAGCCGGCGAAAAGGCAGGTTTGGCAATTCAGCGCAATTACACTTACTCTTTGCCGGATGCCCTTCGTTACTCTATCTGTTTGTGGCAGCGCTATCGATGGTTTGTACCGCACAAAGTTAGCCGCTTATTCCTTTCGGACGAACGTGTTGAGCGCATGGCGAAGGAATTGGACTCGCGCGGCGAAGGCGAGGCAATTTTAATGGAATTCTGTCACCCTCAAAGCCGGGATTAAGAGGTTTGGAGCAAAAATATTCGATTGGATAATATTCGATTTGAGATGAGCTCAAACTTCAAAACTCCGGTTTTGTTGATATCAGTGCGTAATTTTTATCAGGACGGAAACCTTGACCACCAGGTTTTTGAGCAGAAAATTTGGTGACTTTTCACGCAATTTTTCGGAGAAACCGGGTTTCTGAGCCTAAGTCCTGCTTGTATGTGTCTGTCTGCATCTACTTCATGAGAGTGCCCAACAACTAGAAAGAGTTACCATGCAAGAACTGACAAATTGCCCTGTTTGCAATTCACAAAATATCCGTTTCCGCAACAAAGCTGGCACTTCCGATGCCCCTAAAGAACCACTGAAATGGTCGCTTTTTGGCTGTGACGATTGCGGGCTAGGATTTCTCAACCCCCAACCTACATGGGAGGAATTGATTCCATATTATCCCCCAGATTATCTGTGCTACAACACTCGCGTTGAGGATGAGGAACAAGTAGTTGAAGAAGCAAAGCTACGGGGCGAGTACCGGCACATTCCTATCCCTGTAGGCAAGCGGTTGTTGGACGTGGGATGCGGTGGCGGTTCTTTTCTTCAAGTCTTAAAAAAGCTGGGAGTTGAAGTTAAAGGCGTCGATCCTGGGGTATCGGCTACGGCGGCCGCCCGTGATAGCGGACTCGATGTTTTTACAGGCACTTTGGAAGAATATATCGCACAAAAGGGTACGGACGAAAAGTTTGATGTCATCACCTGTTCTCATGTTTTGATGGCAACACCTTCGCCCACGCAAACACTCAACTGCATGAGGCAGTTGCTGGCACCAAACGGTTATATTTGGGTGGCTGTACCGAATGCTGATTGCGAATCAGCGCGCCTGCTGGGCTGGCGATGGCACAGCGCTTATTTCCCTCGCAACATCATACAATTCACTCCCAAAACTCTGAGTAAAGCTGGAGAAGTTGCTGGTTTGGAAATTCGGCGGCAGTCCACTTATTCTTTCCCAGGAGCCGTGGGTTTTTCGCTGTGTTTGCGGTGGCGCCATCGCTGGTTTATACCGCACAAAATTTCCAGCCGCTTGCTGTCAGAAAACTATCTCAAGCGGGCAGCGCAGGAATTGGACTCGCGCGGCGAAGGCGAAGCAATTTTAATGGAATTCTGTCACCCACAAAGCCTAGATTAAGGCGTTGCGAGCAAAAATATTCGATTTGAGATTTGAGATTTGAGATTTGAGATTGACTGCACCTCGGCTGCTGAGAATCTCAAATCTTTTTTTTTCGCATCTGTTAAAACTTCAACATTGGCGTTTGACCGTTGTGCTGTCTTTGGTGTTGGCTATACTGGAAAAGATTAAACTTTGGACTTATATCAAATCCGAGTAAAACCTCCTGTTATCCTGAAACCCAAGCCGAGAAAGGGTTGTGTGTGGATAGCGCGATTGTTTCAACCAGGGAGGTGTGTACTGTCGGTATGATCGCTCACTGTTTCAGATGGCGATTCGGCTTACAACCAACAGCAGCATCTATAGCAAGAGAAAAAAAACTGTGTCAAAACCCAAGCATATAGTTTTAACATCCCATCCCGACAGATCCGGCACCAAACCTCATCCCATTTACTGGGGAGAAATCGATCCCTTGAAACGGGGGCCTGTGATTGGTAGCCTCACCAAATCGTCTCACCGGAATGCGATCGGCACTCATTCGGGTTCCTACTCTGTTTATCGCGCGCTAGCAGTGGCTTCCGGGGCACTCCAAGCAGATCACCGCCCCGATTTTACCAACACCTCTCCGGCCGCACACATCGGGCCGCACCCGAGTTGGGGCGATCGCAATTTAATTGTTTCTCTCGATCCCTTTGGGGGTTTGGTCAGCGAAGTTTATACTTCATTTCTCCAGCAGGGATACGATATTCGACCGACAATTGCGGTCACTAAAGCTCACATTAATATGCCGGAATTGCAAGATGCTATCGCTAAGGGGCGAGTGCAAATTGATGGCAAAATAGTCAAAGCAGGTGGCAATTTAGCAGTAACTAAAATTGCGATCGACCCGGTTTGGTATTTGCCGGGAATTGCTCGGCGGATTGGGGCTCAAGAAAGCGTTCTCCGCCGTGTCCTGTTCGAGCAAACAGGCGGAATGTTCTCGGATTTAGTGACGCGGCCGGACTTACACGTTTTCTTGCCACCAATTGGCGGAACTACGGTTTATATTATTGGCGATGTCGCGAATATTTCTGACCCGGATAAGGAGTTGGCGGTACGGGTACATGATGAATGCAACGGTTCTGATGTCTTCAGCTCCGATATCTGCACTTGTCGCCCTTATTTGGTACACGGGATGGAAATTTGCATCCAAACGGCACAATCAGGCGGTTCTGGGGTAATAGTTTACTTCCGCAAGGAAGGGAGAGCTTTGGGGGAAGTGACTAAGTTTTTGGTGTACAATGCCAGAAAACGGCAGGAAGGCGGCGATCGCGCTGATGCCTATTTTACGCGCACTGAATGTGTTGCGGGAGTTCAAGATATGCGGTTTCAAGAACTAATGCCAGACGTGCTGCACTGGTTGGGTATCTCTCGAATTGACAGTTTAGTTTCTATGAGCGATATGAAATACAATGCGATTATCAATTCTGGCATTCAGGTGGTCGATCGCATCCCCATTCCTGAAGATTGGATTCCCGCAGATGCACAAGTCGAAATTGTCGCCAAAAAAGCCGCGGGCTACTACACGCCAGACCCGGTGCCAGATGCTACAATTCTTGCAGAAGCGATCGGACGCGATTTAGGAGATTAAGAGGGCAAAGACGCGACCGATGGGACGCGAACAATCGCGTCTTTGCTAAATAAAATTTATTGCTGGTTTTTCATCAGTCAGGGTAGGTTATGGCTAATTTGCGTTCTAGTGTGATCGTAAAAACAGATATTTGCGGATATACCGCCAGAGTCAAAAAATTATCTCAGTCGGACTTGAGTAGTTTGTTAAACGAGCATAAAAATTTTGTTTCTGATATTAGCGCCAGAAATGAAGGCAGCGTGATTAAAGGGGAAGGTGATTCATTTTGGATAATTTTTCCCAGCGTCACAGCAGCGGCAGTAGCAGCCATAGAAATGCAGCAAGAATTGAGAGCGCAACAATCTAGCAAGGCGAACGACGAACGATTGGCTATTCGCGTGTCGATTACATTAGGAGATGTCTTGCATCAAGATAAAGATATCTTTGGCGATACTGTGAATTTAACAGCGCGCATAGAATCAGTAACTCCGCCGGATGAAATATATTTGTCCCAAGCAGCATGGCTGGCGCTCAACAAAGCAGAAGTGCAAACGTCTTTTGTCAACGAGTTTTCTTTGAAAGGGATGAGCGAACCTGAAAAAGTATACAAAGTTGACCAAAGTTATAAAACGCGAATCATCAAGAATCAAGCAATAATTAAAGCAGATTTGAGAGGTTTTATTGCTTATCAAGAATCTAATTCTATCAAAGACGTTGAATATTTGCTCACCAACTTTGATACTTTTGAAAAAACAATTTGCGAAGAATACGGTGGCACAATTCGCAGTATTGTTGGGGATTCGCATTTGTTGACTTTCCCGGAAGCTCACTCAGCCTTAGCGGCAATGGAAAGTTTGTGCGAGAATTGGAAACTTTTTATTGACGCCAATCAAATACCTTGTGGCTTGTCCGTGGGAGTTGCTAAGGGAAATTTATATATATTTAGGTCTTGCACTTACGGAAAAGATATTAACATAGCCGACCGACTGGAAGATTTAAGTAAAATAGTATCTCCGAGGACAGAAAAAAACTCGGTGATAGTTTCCGATCAAATAAAACGCGAAGTCAGCGGCTCGAAGTGGGAATATAAGCTGATCAAACTAGATAAAAATGTGATTTTAGATAATCTTTTAGATTACAGTCAGTTTGACTTTTTTCAAGAAAACGATGTTTACCGTTGTTTGGTGGTATGAAGTTGAAAAATATTGAACTTGAGACTGTAGAATATCTGAGAACACCGGTTGCTATTCGCCAAAAGTGCGATCGGCTTTTTGATTTAGCCCGCCTAGACAAACTCCGCTACTTCCGCGTCGATTTATCCCAACTCGACAAAGCAGCAAATTATGTAATTGACACAACGCGCCAACAGTATCCCGATTTTAACATTCCCTTTCACAGTCGCTGGCGACATTTTGAGGCCGGCAACTTGTCGCGACTCGCCGAATTGGATGCAGCTTTAGCGGAATTTGCACTCATAGAGCAAGCTAAGATCAAATTTGATTTAGCAATTATCAGCGTTTTGCTCGATGCCGGTGCTGGTGCAGATTGGCAGTATTGCGAACCTGAAACCGGACAGGTTTACCGCCGTTCTGAAGGGTTAGCAATAGCCAGCTTGCGGATGTTTTGTCAAGGTGTTTTTTCCAGCAATCCCGATTTTCCTTGGCAAGCGGATTATTGCGGACTTTCTCAATTAAAACTCGAAACCTTAGCTGCGGGATTTCAGGTAAGTCGAGACAATCCGCTAGTTGGTTTAACAGGCAGATTAGAATTATTGCAGCGTTTGGGAAATGCGATTTGTCAGCATCCATTATTATTTGGTAGCGCCAACCCCCGTCCCGGCAATTTGGCAAAATACTTGCTCTACAGTCGGGTTTCTGGAGTCAAAACTGTGAATGCTCCTGAAGTATTGAACGCTGTTTTGACAGGTTTTGGGGAAATTTGGCCGGGAAGATATGCAATTGGTGGCGTTAATTTAGGCGATGTTTGGAGGCATCAGGCATTAACAGGAGAAAATCTGGGAGATGAATTCGTGCCGTTTCACAAACTCTCGCAGTGGTTGACTTATTCGCTGTTGGAACCGCTGCAAGAACTTGGTTTAGAAGTCGCCGGATTGGATGAGTTAACGGGATTGCCTGAGTACCGCAACGGCGGTTTATGTTTGGATATCGGGCTGCTGCGGGCAAAAGATTCTGCTATTTTTGAGCAGAGTTACTTGCCTGGTTCGGAAGTTATAGTAGAATGGCGATCGCTGACTGTGAATCTTTTAGATAAAATTGCCGCAGCTATTCGAGAAAAGCTGCATTTGAGTGCGACAGAATTGCCGCTGGTGAAGATTTTGCAAGGAGGAACTTGGGCGGCGGGGCGGAAAATTGCGGGCGAATTGAGGGCTGGTGGAGTGCCACCAATTCAGATTGAAAGTGACGGTACTGTGTTTTAGAAGGAAGAAGGAAGAAGGAAGAAGGAAGAAGGAAGAGGGAAGAGGGAAGTTCGGCAACGGATTCTATAACGGATGTAACGGATGTCACGGATGCCAGGAAGAAGGAAAAGGGAAGAGGGAAGAGGGAAGAGGGAAGAAGGAAGAAGGAAGAGGGAAAATTCTCCCCTCTTCCAACTTAAAATTCAAAATTCAAACCTGAAAACTATACCTCACACTACACTCCCAACAAGCTGCTTAGCGACAAGTGCGATATTTGACGTGATAAACTAAACCGCGATGAGCCAAATCGAAGGAGTCAACGGTGGCCATGCCGGCACCGCGGGCTGTCATTGCAGCATTTACTCTCATATTTACACTGTCGCCGCAGCGAGACCAAACATTAGCTACAGTGGCTAAGCTATCTCGAACATTGTAGTTAGTTTCGCCGCTGAGATTCCGATTAAAAACTGGGCCGCGGGCTCCAGCGAAAAAGTATTCTGCTCGCAGGTTGGCTGTGGTTTTGGGAGCCACGTAGCCGCGATAATCAGCATCGTAGATAGAAATTTGGTAGCCTTGGGGTACTTTGATGGGAATGCTCAGATTGCAGCTTTTCCGGCTTTCTGTTGAAACATTTCCCTGGGCTGCAAACTTATCAAATAGGATGGTGAGTTCTTGACCGTCGGGGCTGACGCTGACGCTGGCGGAGCGATCGGGGCAACCGCTACCGCCATAGCTTGCACCTAAAATTTGAACGGCAGGATTAGCCAACGCGGGGCTGATAGAAGCAGTCATTAATGCCGTAGCTAGCAATAGTTTTACAAACTTCATGGATGTTCTCCTTAATAAGTTCAGTTGTGTGTTAGGAGCACCCTAAAAAAATGGAACTGAATTTCGGTAATGCGTTTTAAAGTTGGATATAACCGCCTTCATGTTGAAAGATGAAAAGCCAGTCACGCCAAGCTTATGACTTCATGTGCAGTTCCTATTCAGGTTTTTTCGATTAGTGAATTAATCGAAAAACTAGGTTTTCTGTTGATACTTCTTAAGATTCATATCTGTTGGTAAAAGTTCCGGAAGATTTCGGTGCGAAACTCCGGATCAGTGTTAATGGGCTTGGATGGAGCGCGAAACAGCGAAACCAGTGGGGAGGCTTTTGGGCCCGGATCTGCGTTCTTAGGAAGAGTGCGGGAAGGAGAGAAACGAGATAATGACATATTTGTCTATTTTCCCACCTCGCATACTTAGTGTCGCGCTGGGCGGATGAAAGGCAAGTGTAGAAGTAATTTTATTCGCGCGGTATTTGTGTTTTCAATAGGGGTTTGATATAAGTAGTTCAGGACGCCGGGGCGGCAGAAACCGGGTTTTTTTGCGTCAAGAATGCCTTGATGGCTGATAAGTTAGAATAAAGCAAATTAATTATTCAAAAAAATGAGTCCTAAAGTTACTGTCATTGACCATCCTTTGATACAGCACAAGTTAACTCTCATGCGGCAAACTCAAACGAGCACGGCGAAATTTCGCCAACTGCTGAAAGAGATTGGAATGCTGCTAGCCTATGAAGTGACGCGAGATTTGCCGCTAAAATACGAACTAATAGAAACGCCGATCGCCCAAATGAATGCACCTGTGCTGGCTGCAGAAAAGAAAATTGTTATTATTTCGATTATGCGCGCTGGTCAGGGACTGTTAGATAGTATTTTAGAGCTGATTCCGTCTGCGAGGGTAGGACATATTGGTTTGTACCGCGATCCGACAACTCGGATGGCGATCGAATATTATTTCAAAGTTCCCCAGGATATCGAACAGCGAGATGTTTTAATTGTCGATCCGATGCTGGCTACTGGTAATTCAGCAGTCGCGGCAGTGGATAGGCTTAAAGAAGTTAATCCGAAGTCTATTAAATTTTTGTGCTTGCTGGCGGCACCGGAGGGACTTAAGCACTTTCACGAACAACACCCTGACGTGCAGATTTATACGGCGGCAGTTGACGAGTGTTTGGACGAGCACGGCTATATTGTACCCGGACTCGGAGATGCGGGCGATCGGCTTTACGGCACTCTCTGAATTCAATAAAATGATTTTGGGCTGTATATGCCAATACATTCATTAAAAAATAATTTTACTAACATAAGTAGTGGTTTGATAGTGCCATACAATGTAAATTGTAAGATTTTAATGTCAGGAAAAGCCTATATAGAGCAAGGGTTGTAGGATTTTCTTACATTAAATTCGTAAATTGCATTATCTAGATGTATTTACTGCATCTTATGGGTAAAATCTCTGCCTTTAGTGTAATTAATCGGAGGAATTACTTCATAAGATAGATGTATGATGCTAACCGTTTGCGATCGACTACTAACATTTTTTGGACGAGGAAAAAAACAATGGAGACTACAGCACAGAAAGAAGCCCCAACTCAGCCTGTTGAGGAAGTGAAAATCAACAATATCAACAGTTTGGAGTTTGAGCTTTGGGCTAAAGCGGTGAAACGGCAGATGATTGCAGCACTCTCTAAAAAGGGCGCGATTTGACATCTCTGGGTTTTTTGTGTGCAACTTGTGTTAATTTAATTAACAAAATTTTTGTCTGCATGGTTGTCCAAGAGCGATAAGTGGCTAGGGGAAGAGTTTTGAGATTGCGCCTCTTTCGGAGTTGCGGGAGGGGGAGAAGAGAGCATTTTCCTTTTTCCTAGTTTTGGACGCATGGGTCGCAGGAAACCGGGTTTTTTTACGAAAATACTTCTGTTGCAATCGGCAGAAATGGTAAAAAAACCCGGTTTCTTTGTGTCAAGAGTGCCTCCGGGACTGTTCTATCTGCCGAATGCTTTCGGCCAGATTACGATCGCTTGTCAACCGCCGCCAGCAAGCGCAGACTTCCGTCTTGAACCTGCACTGCTTTCACCGTTCCCACAGCAACTCTTTGTTGACCGTTAGCCATCGCTACCTCAATCTTAATCTTGGGGTCAGCCAGTAATCCCAGCCGCCCCCAGAGCCACTTAACTTGAGTAGCAGGAAAAGAGCGCACTTCTACATCTGAAAAGGGTGAATTAACCCAGCGGCTACCGTCGTAAAAACTCGCTACTTGCACCTGATACCAAACTTGTTCTCCCGCCAATTTTAACTCGTTGTTCGGTTCGGGTTCCAGCCACTCAGCGGGATTGACACTGCTAATTAAAGTAGCAGAACCCATAATTTGACTTTTGTGGGCTTCTAAACTTTCAGCCTGAGAAACTGCTTCCTGAAGTTTGTTGACTAAATTCCGAATTCGACTTCTTGTTTCGCTGTCAGTATCTGATTGCTGGTCGAGCCAATTCATCGCCTCGCGAGCTCCGTCTTGAGAAGCTACAATCAGAGCACCCCAAGCCTTGACATCGGCGTCAGCGGCATTCACTCTCAAGGCGGCGTCTATGCGGTTCCAGATCCGCCCGCTGTCATTTTTGAGGGTTGTGGCTATTTCGTTACTGTTGCTCGGATCGGCTTCAAATACTTGCAAAGCTTCGGCCCAGCGGCCGTCGATCAATTCTGCGAGAACTTGTTGACCGGGACTGGCCCAAGATGCGATCGCCTGAGCCCGAGTAATTTTAGCGTGAAATTCGATCGTTTCTAGCTGAGCTTGCGCGACAGCAGGCCAATTTTTGCCAGCTTTCCCCTTCGCCACACGCATGACATTTAATGCTGGAGACCACAGCCCGCTTTTCGCCAGCCGCAGCCCATTTTTGTAAGTCTCGTCATTGAAAGCAATTTCTTCTAAAGAAATCGCCGTTAACTGAACGGGGTTCGGCAAAAATTTGCGCGGGCCAATTTGATACAGGGTAAATTGCGGCTCTAAACCAACTGTTTGGTCGATCGCCAACTGCGGGTTTTCGCCCTTAACAATTTGCTGCCAATTCGGCGGTTGTCCGGCCGCACTGGCCCACTCCAACAGTGGCATTAAATGATTTTGGCTGGGGTTGTAGCGAACGACTTGTCCGTAGGGAATTTTCTTGTCGCCCCGCTTTAGTTGACCGCTGACATTAAACCAAATGCCCGAGGCGGGGGGCTTTCCGTCAAAGCGGCGCAGTTGTGTTAGGGGTAGCGACTGATTCGAGGCTTGATTGTCAGATGTAGAGTCAGGTAAAGAAGCAATGACAAAAGATTCCGCCGGGCCTTCTACGTTCACAGAACTTGCTAACTGAAAATACTGCTCTTTATCGGAACTGCGATCGGGCAACTGTACTCGCTTGTACACCCGAAGTTCGAGAATTTGGCGGCAAGGATTTGTGCAAACCGTAGAAGCCTTAACCGTTCTTTCTACCATCACTGGCAATAGCAAATCGGAAATAGAATTATCGCGGGATTGATCGACGGGAAGCGGCAGGGGTTCTCCGGTTACAAATCCCAATTTGCGGACGCTGGCTTTGATTTGATCGAGAGTTTGGATCGAATTTCTGCTACCTGTAGGCAGGCGCGACCATTCCGGCACAAACTGAGAGATCAACTTGTTGCCATTGGGATCGACAATTAGCTGATAACTCAGCCAAGCGCCGCCTCCCATCAAAGCTGCACAGCCAGCCAAGACGCTGAGGGCTGTCAAATTAGCTACCAGTCTTTTCCAGGGATATCTCGCCCGAGTTCGGGGAGTAGGTATTAGAAGCTGGGACTCTTGAAGATTTTTGGGGCGTCGGGTTTGGCGCCGGCGTCTTGTCGGAGGAGGAGCAACTTTTCGATTTTCTGGGGGTAAGGCTCGATTTTTTGAGGGGTTAATTTTGTGTTCCATCATCCCATTTTAGAATTTAGATTTTAGAATTTAGGGTTTAAAATTGCAATAGCCGATCGTACTGCCGACCTATGATATCCCAAGTGTATTGGCTTTCCACGAGCGATCGCGCGCTGACAGAGAGATCCTGTCTTAGCTGCTGATTTTCAAACAAACTGGTAATCGCCTCAACATACTCGTGAACTTTGTTCGCCCGCAAGGCCATTCTCGGTTGTGGGCCGCCATCGACGGCTAAACCCTCCAAACCTCGATCGCTGGCAACGACGGGGGTTCCCGCAGCCATCGCCTCCAAAGTTTTATTTTTAATCCCAAACCCAATCCGCATCGGCACCACACAAACAGCAGCTTGATGCAAATATTCTGCCACCCTTTGCACCCGGCCTACTACTTGAATTCCCGGGAGTTTCCCCAAGGCGAGCACTTCCGGGACTGGGGAAGCCCCGACTAGGGTGAGGGTGACATCAGGATACCGCTGCTGCAAAGGCGGCAGTATTTGCAAACTGAGAAACCGCGCCGCGTCAATATTGGGCAAATTGTTCATTGCGCCTGCAAAAATTAAGGTGTGTCCTCCCGGATCGATCGACCGGTACGGAAATTGGGTTAAATCCACGCCGTTAGGAATTACATCTATGGAAGGTACAAAAAAATCTTGTTTTCCTCGCACCTGAACCGGAGGCAACAGTAATTCTAGGAGTTGCTCTCTGTCTGTGGATGTTGTCGCAACAATGCGAGAGAATTTGGAACAGTAGCGTTTTTCGTAGCGGGCGAGTAGCGGTAAATTTAGTCGATCGCGCAGGGGTTTTTCCGACGTGCCGGTTGCTAACATTTCCCTGCAAGTTCCCCAAACGGAACTGTGAATGTTTGCCACTGTCAGCAGTTTTTGCCGCCATTCTGGACGCACGTAAATCTCATTAACGCTGTGCTCGCAGGTAACAGCATCGCATTTGCCTGCTGTTACCAATTCGTCTGCCCAATTCTGCATTGCTTGGGAGTAGCTTGAGAGTACGTTGGGAGGTGTACCCGACTGCAAAAATCGACCAAATCTGTGGAATTTTCCTATTATTTTAGAGAACTCCCCCTCAGTTCCCCCCTTGTTAAGGGGGGGAGGAAAGAAGCCCTCCTCAAGCCCCTGGTGCAGAGTTAGCCCCCCCTTGGCAAGGGGGGGTTGGGGGGGTACTTGCGGGTTGGGAAAAACTGCTAATTCTGTGACTTGCTGGCGCAATGCGTCGATTTGTGCGTCGGTGACATCGGGCGATCGCACAGTGCCGAGAATTACCTCATGCCGCTGGCTCAAGTATTGTAATAAATTAAACGTCCTCACCTGAGTTCCTCCGCGGCTTGGCGGATAGGGAAAAGTCGAGGAAAGCATCAAAATCTTCATGGGATGTGGAATAAATAAAGTTGCCGCTTGCGCGATAAAATTGATTGATTAAATCTTTTTAACAATCTTCGCACCTATGGACGAATTATCTGTTAAGGCGCTGCTCGAAGACTTGAAAAAGTCCGACGAAAGCGTGCGCGATCGGGCAACTACAGAACTCTGGCGCACTTGGTTTAACCAGAAGGGTGAGTATGGGATGCAAATTCTCAGGCGATCGCAAGTTTCGCTGGATGCAGGCGATGTTCACCACGCTTTGGATTTGCTGACGAAACTGATTGCGGAAGCGCCGGATTTTGCTGAAGCTTGGAACCGGCGCGCCGTACTTCACTATACCCAAGGAAATTATAAAAAGTCGATCGACGACTGCGAAATCGTCCTCAAACTGAACCCGGTGCATTTTGGGGCGTTGCACGGTCTGGGTTTGTGCTACGCTGCGTTGGGAGAATACATAAATGCTATTCAAGCTTTTCGTCGCGCTTTGGAAATTCAACCGTTTGCTTTGGTGAATCAAAAGTTAATTCTCGAATGTACGGCTCGTTTGAGTTAAAATCAACTGTGGAGTGAAGAAATAAGGAAGAAGGAAGAAGGAAGAAGGAAGAAGGAAGAAAATCAATGGTTTCAGAATTTTTTCGCAATCTTAAATCTCAAATCTCAAATTGTCTAAGTTAGTGCCGAAAATTAGCGTTTGCATTCCTACTTGCAATCGAGTGCATCTACTGGCTTGTGCGATCGCCAGCGTGCTAGATCAAACTTATACAGATTTTGAATTAATTATCTGTGATGACGGTTCCACTGACAGCACTCCACTGTTGATGTCGGAATTTGTCGATCGCGGGATTCGCTACATTCGCCACCCGCAGAATATCGGCAAGAGTAATAATATGCGATCGGGCTTTGCGGCAGCAAGGGGTGAGTATTTTATCAAGTTTGACGATGACGATCGCCTGAGCGCGCAATTTCTAGAGCGGACATCTGCTATTTTAGATAAAGACCCCAGCATCGATTTTGTCAGTACAGATCACTGGGTGATCGACATTAACAATTATATTGACGAAAAGCAGACGAAACTCAATTCGCAGCGGTGGGGCCGCACCGAGTTGTCGGCTGGAATTATTGAAGATTTGCTTTCCACAGTTTTTCTGAGACAAAGTTTGCAAATAGGGGCAACTTTGTTTCGCCGCCGCGCCCTGGAAGAAGTGGGATTTCTGCGGCCGAATTTGCAAAATTGCGAAGATAACGATTTGTTTGTGAGACTTGCGATTGCGGGCAAAAAATGCTATTACTTGCCTGAGCTGTTGATGGAGTATCGAGTTCATACAGGACAGCAAGGAGTCGATCGGGCAATTCCGTATTTAAGCGATAAATTGCGCTATTTGATCGGCTACGAGTTTGATTCCGACAAGCTGGAAACAGTCAGGCTCCAAAGGATTGCAGAAACTCAATTAGCGCTAGGTTTGCGACTGATTGAGGTGGGTGAAACTGCAAAAGGGCGCCTGATGGTGCGGGCTGGAAAGTCTGTTTCTGAGGCGAAAATGTGGGTTGGTTTGGGATTGTCGCTGCTGCCCGTCGAGTGGCGGAGGAGGGCTTTTGCTGCGGTGCGGGAGTTGGTAAAAGGGGAGTTGTGAAGGCGTAGGATTTCTACAGAATACGCGGCGGTGGAAACCGCGTCTATACACACAAAACTCACAAGGCAAGGGTTGAAAAGTCGGGGGTTAAAATCACGTTTATACAGACAAAACCCATCGAAACAAGTTTAAATTCTTGATTTTCTTGAGTCCCCCTCTACTGGGACGAGAGGCAAGTGTAGACGAGGTTTTAACCGCCGAGTTTTCTGCCGTGTCGGTTTACAACCAGAAATTATCCGATTGATATAGCGGGTAGCCACGGAATATCTGTAACGCCTGGGTCGTAGCCAAGTTGTTTGAGTAGTGTGGTAATTTGCCCTCTATGGTGAGTTTGATGATTGAACATATGTGTCACCAGAACCCAAGTCGGTAGCACGCGGCATTTACCATCTACATTGCTTGTGTACTCAAACGGTTGACTCAACCAGTCAGAATTAAGGTGTCTAGACCATTCTATAATTTGCCGATCCGTTGTCTCCCGTTCTGCTCTCAAAACCTCAAAGTCAGCATACAGTTCTTGACCGATAACGGTACCAGAAAATGGGTGAAGAGTGAAACGACCCATCCATGCTTTGTCACCATACAGTAAGTGATTCAAAGTGCCATGAATCGACTTAAAAAAGGCACCCATATCCTGTTTGCGCTGTTCATCAGGAATTGCCGAGCAGACCGAATATAGATTTTGGTTCATCCAGCAATTGTACTCAGCCATTAGCTGGTAGTAGCTACCGTCGTACATACTCAAAACATAATCACATAGTTTGAACAACTTACATTATACAAATAGGTCTTTCACAATACTCCTGACTCTAATTGGTCTAGATAAATAAATTCAGGAGCTTTAACTCCGGCTTCTTCTCGAATTTTAACCAGTCTAGGCGACTCAAAAAACGCCCTAGCATCTGCGATTGATGTCCAGGCGGAGAAATGAACAATTTTGTTTGGTTCATTGTCATACTTCAAGACTTGATAGGAGCGCTCGCCCGCTTCTTTTCGGATGCTTTCAGCACGATCGAATACCTGTTTCCAAGCTTCATAATTTTCTACTTCATGAATAATTAAGACATACTGCATAGTAATCAGATTCTCTGAGCCTCTCAAAACTTCAAACGACTAATTTTATTAGACTAACTCACCTTGTCTCCAAAACCGACCACAGGAGAGCGAGTAAATTATACCGTAGCGACGGTTGAAAATCCTCCCAACACCGAACAGAGCGATCGCGCTTTCCACTAAAGTAGTAAAGAGTGCCTGATGTAAATAAGTTTTTCCTAAATATCGTGTCTATATTTTCTGAAATTCCGACTGTGTGGTTGCAAATTTCCCTCGTGGGAGTCTGGTTGGGTTTGATTTTACTGGTAGCTGAAGGGTTAAATCGCTTTACTTCTGTCGATCCTGAAGTATCGCGGAAGGTGGTGCACATCGGTACTGGAAATGTGATTTTGCTGGCGTGGTGGCTGGAAATACCCGGTTGGGTGGGGATTTCGGCGGGGGTTTTAGCAGGTGCGATCGCCCTAATTTCTTACCAAGTTCCGATTTTGCCCAGTCTTAACAGTATCAACCGGAAGAGTTTGGGGACTTTTTTCTATGCTGTTAGTATTAGCGTTCTCGTGGCTTGGTTTTGGCCGCTACAGCATCAGGAGTACGCTGCTTTGGGCATTTTAGTCATGACTTGGGGCGACGGATTGGCTGCTGTCATCGGCCAGAAATACGGCAAACATATTTATCGAGTTTGGGGAATACAGAAGAGTTGGGAAGGTTCTGCAACTATGTATTTGGTGAGTTTTGCTGTTAGCAGTTTGATTTTGCTGACGGTTCAAGGCAATATTTGGCAAACTTGGGCTGTGTCTGCTGTTGTAGCTTTGGCGGCTGCTACTTTGGAGTCGGTTTCCAAGCTGGGAATTGACAATCTGACTGTGCCCATCGCCAGTGGGGCGATCGCCTTTTTCCTAAATCAATTTTTGATAATTGGTAATGTGTAATCTGAACTTCCCCCCACGGGGGCGTTGCTGGATACAGGTATGAATTCAAGATTTCGCTGCTATAAACTGCCTTGCGGAATAGAGGTATGAATTAAAGATTTCCTAATTGCTATAAGCCCGCTTGAGGGTGAGTTTTGTAACTTCAAGCGAAAAGGTAATTCATACCGTGAATCAGCAAGGCCAATTATCAATGGTCTAAGTCTCGTTAAAGCAGCCGACGTGCTTGTAAAATTTGTTGTTGCCATTGCTCGAAAGCGGGGATTTTTGAGCGATCGTCTGTTGGAAACATCGCCCTGATTTGCTCCATAAGCTCGATCGCCAGCGGTACGCCAAGCTGCAATTGTTCCAAGACATCCCGCTGAGCAAAAACGGTTTCCGGTGTTCCTTCTAAAATCAGTTTTCCTCGATCCATTACAAACACCCAATCCGCCCAGCGGTAGATGAAATCGAGGTCGTGACTTGCTAAAAGGATGGTGGTTCCAGCGCTGTGAATTTGTTGAAGTAAACCGATCAGTTGTCGGGTGTGACGCGGATCGAGATAGGCGGTAGGTTCATCTAGCAGCAGCAGTTTGGGCTTGAGAACCATGATATCGGCGATGGAAACCCGCTTTTTCTGGCCCAAACTGAGATTGTGAATTGGTTCGCGGGCGAGTTCGCTTAGATCGAATTGCTCGATCGCCTGCTGCACCTGTTGAGCAATTTCGGATTCTCTTAAGCCTAAATTGTACAATCCGTAGGAGATATCTTCTTCTACCGTCGAAGCTACTAATTGATGTTCGGGATTTTGAAAGACGAGTCCGATTTGTTGGCGCAGTTGCATCAAAGATTTGCGATCGTAGCGAAAGGGTTCACCTCGCCAGCTAATGATTCCCTGTTGGGGTTGATATAAGCCATTTGCTAACAGAAAAAAGGTAGTTTTGCCACAGCCATTTTGACCGATGAGCCCGCAGCGTTTCCCGGCGGGGACTTTGAGGTTTAAATCATGAATTGCCGATCGCGAACCGCAGGGATAGGAGTAGGAAGTGCCAGCGAATTCGAGAATCCATTCAGACATATTCGTTATTTTTTATTTTTTATAGCCTTGTTCCCAGGCTCTGCCGGGGAATAAATACCCGGAGGCATAGCCTCCAATTACCCATTACCGATGAATGATTACCAATTACCGATTACCGATTTCCATTGTATAGCAATCCTTGCAGGAGTCGTAAACTTTTTACCCCACCCCAACCCTCCCCTTATCAAGGGGAGGGAGTAAGAAATTCACAAATGATTTAGGATTGCTATATTTGTGTCAGCCTTCATCTGATTTTGACAACTGCCAAAGTTGCATTTCATAACAGAGATGTTGCTCAAAAAGTTTGCCCGCTTCCAATCCTTCAACCACCAACTTCTTGAACCAGCGGCGAAATATCCAGCGCAGGAATTTGTGTACGGGGGGAACTGTGATCGCAATCAAATCGGCAACATAGATCATTGTATTTAGTCCATATCGGCGGAAAGTATCGACATACAAATCGATAGTCGGCAAAATATGGGCGGAAATATCCTCACTTTTTACTAAAGTGAATCCAGCCAGCTTTAATGCTGCATGAAGTTCCGTAACAACATGACAATTAGAGAACATTCCCTCTTTATAATTAGCATCAGAGCGCAGCATATCAGCCAGCAAAACGTAGCCGCCCTGATTGAGGATTTTGGCGGCACCGTTAGCAATATCAACAGCCGACATATACTGGCTACTTTCGCTAAAGAGAATAAGATCGTAGAAATGGGTTGCTTTGAAGTCTTCAAACCTCGTGAGGTGGAAGATTGCCCGATCGCCAGTACACTGGAGAAAGCGCTGCTGTTGAAACGGATCCGGTGCGAGCCCTTCGACTGCAAAACCTCGATCGAGCAAATAAGCCGCATTTCCGCCAATCCCACAGCCCACATCGAGTATCGTATGAGTGCCTTTGGGGATAGCATCCAACAGTTTTACAGTATAAGCTTGCTGAGCGAGGCGCAATCGTGCGATCGTTAGTTCGTCAGCGGGCACAGGTAGGGTTTCCCAATAGCCGTAGTGAAGGTAGGGCGAATCTGTCAGGCCCAAATAGTAATTAAGCGCTGCATTTTGGTAGCGAGTTACCTTGGAGATTTCGATGGATTTTGGCTGCGACATTCGGAAAATTTAGTAAGTTTTAGGATTTCGGGCAGAGTTGAAATTCTTCCCAGCGCTTGCATACTTGTTCATAGCACTCAACAGGAGAAATTGCCAATTTTTGCAACAAATTGATATCAATCTGACCGTTGGCGATGGACAAAAATATAATTGCTTCCTTGGGTTGGTAGCCAGCAATGATTTGGAGCAGATTTGAAACAGTGTTCTCCTCTATTTCTAGTTGTTGCAAATAAACGGTTGCCTCCAAGTCGGAAATAAATTGCAGATCGTACTTTATAGTATCTACGCTCCAATTCACAGAGCCGTTAATGGGAGTATTGATTTTGCAAGCAACCAAGCCCCGTCCTCGATGCAAAAAGCCATTCCAAGCAGTATGTCCGATCGGCAAAATATTCTGGTGAATAAACAAGTTTTGCCAGTAGCCAAAACTACCCTGCCAAACACTATCTTCAATTCGCATTTCTTTTCCCTTAAAATAATATACGCTTCCGAACACAGCTCGAATTACATCAGCGTTCATCTGTGTTTATCTGCTGATATCTGCGGTTAAAAAACCCCAATCCAATAATTAAAAAAATAATAAACTCACCATCATCCATACCTCGCAGATGAAAAACAACAGGTAAACAAATCGGCGGGCATCCTGACTCAGAGATCCAATGATCTCATTACAGTTGCGGGACAGCGCCGGATTCGCACCGAACTTTCCCCCTTGCGTCTGATGGCTGTTCTCCATCAGAGCCGATCGATATACGGGGATATTACCACTATTTGGGATATTTGACAAAAAAGCGATCGGACATCTGCAACAATTCTTGTGGGGAGTAGGGGTTAGGCATCCTGCCGGCCCAAGACTTCCTTTTCAAGTCTATATTGTGATTCGGTGTGTCGCCAGTCATCGGAACAATTTTTACCTGGATAAATTCATGCCGATCCTGAGAATTTACTTCAGCTTATAGATATTTTTCAGCCGTGTAGGTTGGGGTTTCAACGGGCGCGATTATATACAACGCTCTCCTTTAAATTTCCCCCTTTTATTTTCTCTTAACAATCATGTTAATTAAACATAAAATTCGAGTTTAATCATGCTAAAAAAAAGGCAATATACCTGTTCCACAAAGAGTTAATTTGATTGGGAAGTGGGCATCCTGCCCGATCGCACTTAACAAACTTACCGCAGCGGGACAAAGTTATAGCCAGTGCTTCCTCCTTGTTTAACTTCCACTAAAATCGGCTTACCAGCCCGATCGCCCGTGGGCAAAAACTTCACATCCTCGCTCGATCCTGCTGCCGAGAAATTCGGATTTCTGAGTGCTTGTTGCAACCCTTCCCGCGTATTGCTTTGCCCCAAGCCAGCGATGACAGCTTGAGTCGCGTCAAAACTCGTTGCGGTTCGCCAATTTACTACTCCTCCCCAACGCTGGCGGGCATTTTTAGGAAATGGATTGTTGGGATTAGTTCCAGGATGCCACGGAACAGGCAAAACAAGCCCGTCAACGTCTTTTTGCCCGTCTTTTAGCGTTTGAAAGGTGTAAAGAGTGGAATTGCTGTAAAGCGCTAATTTGCCTTGATTTGCACGCGCTAGATCGATCGCGCGATCGATGCGATCGACGTGGGATGCTACCATCAATCCTTGTGCACCTTGGCTAACAGCATCCGCGATCGCAGTGTTAGGATTAAATGTCGGCGCTGACAAGTCGCAGACAATAGGAACTAATCTGCCACCTGATGCTGAAAGAGAGGCAATAAATTCATCCTTAAACGAAGCTTTGCCAGCAGCTTGAGAGTCGTAGCAGAAGGCAATATTGCTTTTGCCGACTTGTTTGACGATATACTCTGCTAAAGGAGCAGTCATCGATCGACTATTGGGGACTGTCCGAAAAATATAGCTGCCCAAACCTGACAAATTATTCGTACTGCTGGTAGGTGTGATCATCACCAGTTTCTTTTCCTGATAAATTGGAGCGGCAGCTAAAGACGCAGTGCTGTCATTGTGTCCGATTACCGCTAGAATTTTCGGGTCATTTGCTAATGCTGCTGCAACTTCTCGTGCAACTTCTGGACGGTTGTTGTCATTGACAATTTCAACTTGCAAACCGGCACCGTTAATTCCTCCCCTAGTGTTGATTTCATCTTGAGCTTGGGCGACACCTCGGAGGATTTCTTGGGCGATGTTGGGGTTGCTGCCGCTCGGCACGCTGACGGCAATTTTCAGAGAAGTGCGATCGCTTACTCTCGCATTATTCAAATAGATTACCGTTTCCGGATCGTTGCGATTTTGTTGCAGCGAAGCCTGAAATTTTTGAACAGCTTCTTTGTAATCTCCTTTGGCAAAAGCTGTAACGCCTGCTTGCTTTTCGGCTGTTGTTTGCGATGTCAGCAATATCTGATTTCCTAAACTCATGCGAGTTGCGATCGCACCCGATGGACTCGTTCCCGATGGACTCGTTCCCGATGTAGGTGTATCTGAACTTTTGGATGCGAATAAACCGGGAAGGAACTTGTATGCGCCAAACCCAATTAAGCCGAAAATGATTATAAAAACAATGGGTGGCGGACTTTTTCTTTTGTTAGTATCTTGATACATGATTTGTTCTCCTTATTTTGATATTGTTTGGAGGCTCTTCCTCCGGGTACGCATTCCCTGGCAGAGGCTGGGAACAAGAATAATTAGTTTGATCGCACGAAAGCAAACTTACCGCAGCGGGACAAAGTTATAGCCAGTGCTTCCTCCTTGTTTAACTTGTACTAAAATCGGCTTACCAGCCCGATCGCCCGTGGGCAAAAACTTCACCTCCTCGCTCGATCCTGGTGTCGAAAAACTCGCATTTCTGAGTGCTTGTTGCAATCCTTCCCGCGTATTGCTTTGCCGCAAGCCAGCGATCACAGCTTGAGTCGCATCAAAACTCGTTGCTGTTCGCCAATTCACAATTCCTCCCCACCGCCGACGGGCATTTTCGGGGAAAGGGCTGCCGGGATTAGTTTCTGGATGCCAGGGAACGGGCAATACTAAGCCGTTAACGTCTTGTTGTCCGTCTTTTAAAGTTTGAAAGGTGTAGAGCGTAGTGCTGCCGTAGAGTGGCAATTTGCCTCGATTGCTGCGAGCCAGAGAGATGGCACGGTCAATGCGATCGATGTGGGGTGCTAGCATCAATCCTTGTGCACCTTTGCTGACAGCATCGGCGAGGGCATTGTCGGGATTAAAAGAGGGTAACGAAAAGTCGCAAACAGTGGGAACTAATCTGCCTCCAGCAGCAGTAAGAGAGGCAACAAATTCATCTTTAAATGATATGTTATCGGGTGCTTGGGAGTCATAACAAACCGCAATATTAGTTTGGCGTTCTGTTTTAACTACATATTCTGCTAAGGGAGCTGCCATTACGCTAATATTGGGGACTGTCCGAAAGATGTAGCTGCCAAATCCTGAGAGATTATTGGCAAAGCTCGTCGGTGTCACCATTACCAGTTTTTCTTGCTGATATATCGGAGCCGCTTCGAGAGACGCATTGCTAGCATTGTGTCCAATTACTGCTAGTATATTCTGATCTTTTGTCAATGTCTTTGCAACTTCTCTGACCACTTCTGGACTATTGTCATCGTTGACAATTTCTACTTGCAGTTTGGCGCCGTTGATGCCACCGCTAGTATTGATTTCATCCTGAGCTTGGGCGACACCTCGGAGGATTTCTTGGGCGACATTGGGGTTACTACCAATGGGGACGCTGACAGCAATTTTTAAGGAAGAACCATTGCTGGCTGTAGCCTTATTCAAATAAATAATGGCATTATTCAAATAAATAATGGTTTCGGGATCGTTGCGATTTTGTTGCAGCGAATCCTGAAAATTTTTGACGGCTGCTTGGTAATCTCCCTTGACAAAAGCTTCAACGCCGGCTTTTTTTTCTGCTGTTGTTTGGGATGCCAGCAATATCTGATTTCCTAAACTGATGCGATTTGCGATCGCCCCCGATGTCTCTGAACTTTTGCCCGGAAATAAACCGGGAATAAACTTGTATCCGCCAAACGCAATTAAGCCGAGGATAATAAAAACAATGGGCGGCGGACTTTTTCTTTGGTTAGTATCTGGATACATGATTTGTTCTCGTTATTTTGATATTGTTTGGAGGAGCTTCCTCCGGGTACGCATTTTCAGCTCTGCCTGGAATGAGAAAATCTAAACAGTTCAATGAATTTCCAATATATTCGGATATTGGGAAAACAAAGGGATGCGGGTACCAACAGTTTTTATCCGCACTTTTTTACCAGATTGTTTTGCTTGAATGAGCTTGCTTTGAACGTCGGAACTGTTGAATTTGAACCACCAAAACGTGTCTGAATTCATAAACACGCCGGAGTTGGTGTGAATTAGCCGGAGTTCGCTGGACTCGCCGGATCGCCGACTTTCCAAATCAATCACTTGAACCTCTTGTTCTTGCACGTTGGTGTAGTTTAACACTGCCACAGGAAGGTTGCAGACAACAACCCACATTAAAAATGAGTTTTGAAAAAACCAATTAGACAGAAAATTGGCTCTAGGGTTACTGCGTTGAAAAGAAGTGTTTCGGTTCATAAAATGCCCTCATAAATTCAAAATATGATTTGATTGCATGACAAGCTTTAATTTGTGCTGTGAGTCGATAATATTCTCCAGAACGCCCCTTCAAAATTTGGCAATTAGTGTTCTAATTTCAACAAGTTTTTAATTCGCGCCTGTGTGGAAGGGTGAGTAGAAAATAGACTTGTATACCAATCTCCACCCGAAAAATTGACAATTAACAGCGGTGCAAAAGCGGGATTGCTTTGAATTGGTATTTGTCGTGCGCTGGTTTCTAAGCGTTGCAAAGCATTAGCTAAAGCCCGCGGGTTTCCAGTTAATTTTGCTGCACTTGTATCGGCAGAAAATTCCCGCGTGCGCGAAATTGCTAACTGAATTGCTGTAGCAGCAATGGGAGCCAAGATGACAGTTAAAATCAACCCGAAAGGATTGCGATCGCTGCGATCGCCTCCTCCCACTCCAAACCACATAGCATTGCTAGCCATCTGCGCTAACAGCGAAATCGCACCTGCAACCGTAGCTGCTACCGCTTGCGTCAGGGTGTCGCGGTTCTGGATGTGGCTGAGTTCGTGCGCGATCACCCCTTCGAGTTCGTCGTCTGACAGCAGATTCAGAAGGCCATCAGTAAAAGCGATCGCTGCGTGTTCCGGGTCGCGACCAGTCGCAAAAGCATTGGCAGCCGGAGTCGAGATCGCGTACACTGCTGGAACGGGCAAACCCGCGCGTTGGCAGAGTCTTTCCACCATGCTGTAAATTTTCGGCGATCGGCTAGCAGTTACAGGTCGAGCACCGTAAGCCGCTAGCGCAATTTTATCTGAGTAATACCAAGCACTGAAATTCATCGCAGCGGTCAAGACAATACCTATAATCGCACCACCTGTACCGCCGATTACTCCATAGCTAATGGTAGTTAACAGAGCGCTCAGCAGACCTAACAAAGCAACTGTTTTAATTTGATTCAGCATCTCCGATAGCTCCTATTTTTTCTACGTTTCTAACTCCCTAAATACCGGATTTATCGCAGGAAGAGGTTGTTTCATGTCTATTTCATGATTTGATATTTAATCCTTTTCAAGTGAATAGTGTTAACATAACCAAACCCTCGGTGGAAGTCAATTCATATAATTCATTAAGTTATTTCATAAAAGTCATTAGGTTCGAGTTCATAAAAGTCATATTTTGAAGAATTATTGAAATATCTAGAAAAGCAAATATAGGACTTGCTCCGTCAACTGTCATGCTGAGTCCCGATGCAACGCATAGCTCAGGAGAGCGTTGCGATCGTGAAGCATCTGGGCCCTCTTTGAGCTCCGGAGTTTACGTGGCACGACGCAGTGAAGGGCTGTCGCTCAGGATGACCTAATTGCGTTACAGTGCGTAAGTTCTATTAGTAAGGACAAAGAGTCCTTATTGAATAAAAGCTTTAAGAGAGGACTTAAGCCCTCTCTACAAACTGCACAACTTAACTCAAATCTCGTCAAATTGTAATTCACCAAATACCGAATCAATATCAATCTCAACAACATCCTCAAACTTACCCACTGGTGAATGATTAGGATATTCGGGCCGCAATTTATCAAATACCGAAGCAATATCAGTCTCAGCAACAGGCTCAGACTTAGCAACTGGTGAATGAGTAGGAGAATCCGGCGACTTCGGCGACTTCGGCGACTTCATCGGCTTCACGGAATTCACCTTTGCTACTGGTAACTGGGCTGCATCTTCCACAAGAGCAGGCTCTGATTTCTGTAAATTAAGTACAGGTAATATTCCTCCCTTTTCTCCATTTTTGCTAGTTTGATTCCACATCATCATGCCCATCAAACCGTCCAGCAAACCCCCACTAGCGCCATTACCATTCACTGCGACATCGGGAACAACACGAACGCTGCCATCTGAGATCGCCTGCATCAGTTGCAGCAGCGTGTAACTCTGCGTACCGAGGGCGTTGACACCAACTTGATAAGCATCCGCTTTTGCTTGTCCCATCAGCCGAATCCCTTCTGCTTCACCGCTTGCGTGTTCGATCGCAGCAGTTGCACTCAGTTGGGCAATTTTCACCCCTTGTTCTGCTGCCACCACCTGATTTTGAATGTCCGCGATCGCAGTTGCGCGCACCAATTCTTGACGCTGCGACTCGGAAATCCGCTGCACTTCGTAAGTTTTTTCTTGTTCCTGAGCAATTTTGCGATCGGTCAGCGTTTGCATTAACTCTGGTGGCGGCGAAATCAAACCGATCAGCGTGTCCACAGCCTGCACATCGTAGGCCCGCAGGGCTTGACGCACGTGTTCTGCCGCCTCTGCTTGGCGCTCGCTGCGCGCGATTAGAAAATCGAGTATCGTATATTCTTGAGCGGAATTGCGGAAATAATTGCCCACAATTGGACGCAGCACTTGGTCGATGAGATTCTGCATCGAACCTTGCCGCGAAATCACTCTCGGTGCATCCAAAGTACCGACATGAATGATCTGAAAAACTTCTAACTCAAAGGTAAATCCGTCAAAAGAAAGCAATTTTAAAGCACTTAACTTGGAGTCGTAGCCGTGTTCTCCGCTGAACCGCGATGTGAAGTTTAAAACTACATCCGTAGTGGGGACAAGTTCTACTTTCATCACTTTTGTATTGATGGGATGTTTGCCGGGATAAAGCGGTTCGACCCACACACCTTTATCGCCTTTGTTGACGAGATTGCCGTGGGTAAAAGCGGCGCCGCTTACATCTTGGTGCGATTTTCCCACATAGGAAATTACGACGCCTACATAGCCGATCGGCACTTCCGTCATTTTTACTTGTTCAACTTGCACAAACCAGGGATTGAGGTTCCAAGAACCCGATAGAATCACCTGTTCTTGCAGCCCTCTGCGCCCGCCACCCTTGATAAAAGATTGCGCTTTTTGGAAATTGTCGTGACCGGGAATTATTGGGCCAGCAATTTCACCTTCATCAATCGGAGTTCCGTCTAGCACGTTCGCAATTCCCACGCGATCGGGAGCAAGTTTGTATACTTTCAAGTCCGACGGCTGCATACCGTTTTTAGTGGCATTGGCAGAAGTAATGACCTCAAACAAAGCCGTATTGATCCGATAAGTACCTGTTGTGATGATGGCTAGCTGCCGCCCTTTTTCTCCACCGCTGGTAAGAAACTTGCGGGCATTTTGAAAATTATCGCAATCGACGACTTTACCTAAAATACGATCGGCAGGAATGCTGGCTCCGTCATTAGCAACAATTAAACCAATTTCATCTTGAGGAACGACAACAACAGGTTCTTTGCGAATGCTATATTGCCAGGGAAAATAACCAAAATGCCAGCCGGGAGGAAGGGTATCTGCTTGCAAACCTGCTTCGCCATCGAGAGCAATCAATCTACTGGATGGCAAATTTTTGCGAGAAAATTTCTTGGTAACAATTCCCACTTCTCGTTCGCCGATCGCGATCAGTCCCAAAATCCAGCCAATCTTAGGTAGGAAGATGAAAATTAGTACAATTCCTCCTACGGGATAGATCCACATCGGGATGCTAATTCCTTCTTCTTGGGCTGGTTGAACTTCTTGGGATTGGGGTGGCGGCGGATTGGTTTGAGCAGAAGTTGGTGGCGCGATCGCTCCTGCTGCTGCGATCGTAGTTGCTACAGATACTGCTAGGGGTAGAAGTTTGCGAAGCCAACGTAATTTACTCATAGTTTTCAACCTGTTTTAAGCTCAAATGTACTGAAAACTTGTTAACTACAATCAGTATTCAATAGATTTATTTGAAGGTCAATTCATTTAATTCATTAATTAAGTTCATAAAAGTCATATTTGGAATATAATTTTGTAGGAAGTGCGATCCACAGATTCAGTAAAAACCCGGTTTATGAAGGTTGGGATGCGTAACTCTCGTTGATATTTTCTGATTAGCCACATCGCATTCAGTAGTCCCTGCTTTTTCCAAAAGGGCTTCCACAGTATGTCTAGCTTCTGGATTCAAAGAAGCATACTCGCGACACCAATCACCAAATGTTTTGTTGGTGGGTTGGGTTTCTGCTGCTAAAACTGAAAGTCCATTTCCCGATAATGCTACAGCGATGAGTGCACTACAAGTAATTGCTCAACTTGGGTAAATTCATGTATTTTTCTCCCCCTATAAGTGTCATCATCTTGTACATCCCATTGTCTAGAATGTCAAATCTTAGCATTAACGAAAAGCTTTAAGAGAGAACGATCGTCCTCTCTATAAATTGCACAGATTAACTCAAACATTGTCAGATGGTAATTCACCAAATGTCGAATCAATATCAGTGAGAAACTAGGGAATCGGGGTGAAATCATAGCCGTAGGTGGAACGACTACCTTCGACCACTTTTACCAACTGCACAGGAGCATTACGATCGCCCGATGGCAGAAATGAGATCGTGCCAGAAGCTCCCGATGCAGTAAACAATGGACTGTGCAAGGTTGCCGAAACACCTTCACGAGTGGGATTTGGTTGCAAAGCTGTGCCGAGAGCTTGAGTCGCATCATAGGCAGTTGCGGTGCGCCAGTTAACATCGCCGCCCCAGAGTTTGCGCGATCGTTTTGCGAAGTTCTCCGACCCCGCAGCCAGAATGTGCCAAGGCACTGCTATGACCATGCCGCGTCCTTGCTCGCGGGTCACATCTAGGGTTTTGGGGCTGTAAACATCATCCCCACCGAGCACAGGTAAGCGATTATTATTGGCCTGGACAACCTGGAAAGCGCGATCGAGCGAATCCGTATTGCTGGCTAGCATAATCACTTCTGCTCCGAGCTGTTTAGCTTCTTCTAAACTTTTTTTGAGGCTGAGGCTCGAATCGGACAGATCGTATTCGCCCACAACTTGGCCGCCTTGGAGGGCGATCGCAGTGCTAAATTCCCCCTTAAGAGATTTACTGTATTCACTTTGGGAATTGAAATAAACAACCGCTTTTTTCAGCTTCAATGTTTGCAGCATATAGTCAGTCAGCGCCCTAGCTGAAACATAGTCGCTTGGTACTGTCCGCAACACATAGGGGCTTTTATTTGACAGTTGAACCGCTGTACTAATTGGAGAAATTGCGACCAGCTTGCCCTGGTTATAGATATCGGCAGTGGCTAGCGTCACACTACTGGCATAGTGTCCAACAACACCAAGAATACTTGACTCATTGACTAATGATTCAGCAATTTTTTGTGCGGTTTTATTATCGTTGTTGTCATTGGCAATTTCAACCATGAGTAACCGACCCTTGATACCGCCAGCCGCATTAATTTCCTGTTGAGCTTGAGCCACGCCTCTCAGAATTTCACGGGAGCCATTGATATCGGTACTCCCTGGAATAGAAACCGCAATTTTAAGTGGGTTGCGCGAGAATGCTTTGGCATTGTTGCTGTAAATCAAAGCTTCGGGATCGTTAGGCTTTTGTTGCAGCGATAGATCGAATAATGCTTGTGCACTTGCATAGTTGCCACTTGTAAACGCTTCTGCCGCTTGGAGTTTAGTAGGAGTGCCGTCTTTTGGAAAGAATAGAGTCTCCCCTTGGCTCATGGAATCTTTAACAGCATCAGTATTGATTTTGATCGAGTTGCTAGGCAATGAATTAAGGATTTTACCGCCCAAGCTAACTCCTCCAATTAAGAGTAGTGCTGCAATTATGTAGAAGATCGGGGGCGGGGAAAATTTTCCCTTGGTGGAATCAGATGTCATGAGTTGTTTCTCCTAGGGTTGAATAACAGCATATTTCATGTGTTTGGCACACACACAATCGCGTGATATATATAGTTGAATTAGCAATACTTCCTACGGTATTTAATAAACTTAGTATATGCTGTAGATTTCAATCTACTCTTGCAATATACAGAAAATTCGTTTACTACAACAAGTATTCAACAGATTTCTGTTAAAGTCAATTCATAAAAGTCATTCATTATGTTCATAAAAGTCATATTGATGATATGATTTTGCAGGAAGTGCGATCGGTTGTCCCCCAAAATGAGGGACTCAAAGTTTTACCAAATGTTGAAAAGAGGACACGGCAATGCCGTTTCCCTACCCTAAAATAATCATGAGCACTTCATGAAAAATGTAACCACCACCCGATTATTTGTAGGGAAACGGCACTGCCGTGTCCTGAATTTGGGTAAGATCAATATATCAACGCGTGCTCAGAAACCGGGTTTTTTGCGACAATACTTCTTTACAGCCCACAGATTCGGTAAAAACCCGGTTTCTTTGGTTGTGATGCGTAAGTCGCGTTGATATTAACCACCGCCACCGCCACCACCGCCACCACCGCCACCACCACCGCCACCACCGCCACCACCGCCACCGCCACCACCGCCACCACCGCCACCACCGCCACCACCGCCACCACCGCCACCACCGCCACCACGGCCACTACGGCCACCACGGCCACTGTTATTGCTAATGACTGGAATTACTTCTTCGTACTCGCGATGGTAAGAGCAGCTTCCGCAGTAATGGGTAACTTGCTGCTTTCCTGAACGGCTAGTAGTTGCAGGAATCAAAACTTTATAAGTTCGTTTGAGATTGAACTTTGTACACTCAGGGCAGCATCGATTTGCAATGGATGTGATAATTCCTAAAGCTGGAAAAACTCCGAACAACATTAGAAAAAAAATGGGTTTGGGGTCTATGGAAAAGCCTTCTTCTCCCGCAGAAGATTGAGATTGGTTGCCAGTTTGTTGCCAACCAGGTTGAGGTATATTCAGAATTGCCTGGGGAAATGCGATTTGCACTTCTAATTCTTGTTCGGGTGGAATAGGCTGACTTGCCACAAACTCAAATGTTTTAGGATCTACTTGACGCGGAACTGCGGCTGTACCAAAATTCGTAAACGAGAGAACTTTCCCTGACAAAGCTTCTGGTAATTGCACCGTAACTTTTCCCGTATTAATCGGAGCTTTGCGACCCGCTGCAATGGCTTTCCAATAAACTAGAGTATTCTCACCATCTACCTGCAATCCGCCTACCACACGATATTTGATGACAAAAGTATGTGATTCTGGCGCTTTTAATTGATGTTGCCAACGAATCCAAAGTTCATTGTTTTCAATCCCCGTGCTACTCGGAATTATTTGATTATTTTCTTGAACGGTGACATCTTTAATTTCATCTACCTTACCTAAAGGAATATAGCGATATCGTTCAGTGTTGTAGTCGGCTGTGAACACATATTTTTGCTTTTCCGTAACTAACATATCTCCGTTGGTCTGAACGTCGATTGTGACGTTGATGTTATCCCAGTAAAACGGTAGTTGTTGGGCCCCGGTCTGAGTGACTGTGACCAGAAAGACGGTTAAGGAGGTCATTAAGAAATAAAGTATTTTCGTGAGTAGTCGTTGATTTATCATATAATTTGTACGGGACAACTGTTGATTACAATTATTCAACAGGTTTCTTTTAAGGTCAATTCATTAAATTCATTAATTAAGTTCATAAAAGTCATAGGTTTAGTCCAGTATTCGGACAATCGAGTAGTTCCATAGTCCGACAGGGAATGAATTCCCTGTCTCAAAGCTAAAGTCCTCTGAAGAGGACTGAAGAAAGTAGGACTTACGCAAAAAAAACCGGTTTCTTCCAAAAATCGTCACTTTTTCGATAAGTATTGACGCAGAAACCTGGTTTTTCGCTCCCCGTAAGTTCTGGACAGAACTCATTAGTCCTCTTCAGAGGACTTTAGCTTTGAGCCAGGGGTTGAAACCCCTGGCGGACTAATAGGCAGAGCCGGGGAACGAGTAATTTAATGTTGAAATACCGCGCTTAACAAAGTTAAAACCGTGCAACCAAACACGGCCTCAAATGTATATCTTCGCGAAGGTTTGTAAGGATAAGAATTCCAAACGCGCAGTTCTCCATTAAAGCCGCGAGATGCTAAACTCAGCGAAACTTGACGGTAGTTTTCCAAAGTTCGCTGAAGCAATTGCCCGATTAAAATGCTTAAACTGTGCATTCCCCGCTTCCAAGTGCGGTAGCCACAGCGCGAGTTTTGGGCGATCCAAAGTTCATCGGCGATCGCCAATAAGCTAAAAATAAACCGATACATTAGTAATAGCAGTTCTGTGACTAACTCTGGACAGCGTAATTGTCTGAGAATTTGCAAGATTTCGGTAAATGGAACCGTTAAGAGGATGAAATACATACAGCTTGTCGATGCGAAGGCGCGGGCAAATAGCAAGCTCACTTGGCATATTCCGGTGCGGCTCACATACAGATAAAAAGTGCCGATGCTAATGCCCCAACCTTGCCAAATATCCCACTGAATTGCAGGGATACGATCGCCCGCAACCGCACCCAGCGCCAAAGCAGGCAAACTTGTCAGCAAAAACATCAACGGTAGCGACAGCAACCGCAAATACAGTTTCCCCGGAATACCCGCATAGACGACAATCCAGACTGCTAACCAAAAGGCGATCGACAATTGGACGATCGCCCCAGAAACTAGAGACAGAATTAAAAGGGCGATCGCAAAGGATAACTTGTGAGATGGCGGCAACCCCCGCAAGCGATTTGTATAAGCCAGACTATCAATCTGATGGTTCATTCCGACGATTTATTATCAGACTGCTGCCGAGATTGCGATCGGCCTTTATACAACCCAATGACGTATCCAACTACGCCAGCCCCCATCGCCGCTTGAGACGCAAACAATAGACTGGCAATTTCTCCGCTAGCCGGCTCAAACAAGTGATTGAACCAAGGTTTATAACCCGGTTGAATTTCGGTAATTGCTTTCTTAGCTTGGTCATCGGAACCGCCATATTCACCCCGCACAAAAACGAGAGGAAACGCTGCCATAACAATCACAGCACCAGCCAAAAGCAAATTTTGCCGCGAAGTAGATTGGTAATTTTTTGTAGGTTTTTGATTCACGGCTTATGACTCCTGTCTCAATAATTTCAAAGTTTCCAGCTCCGGCTTCCCGTAAGAATGCAGCCAATTCCAGACCAATAGAGTCAGTAATCCCTCACTGATAGCCAGGGGTACTTGAGTGATAGCAAAGATGCCCGCAAACTTGAGAAACGAAGCTATAAAACCGCCACTTGCTGCCGGAAAAGCTAAGGCTAATTGAATCGAAGTCGCCACATAAGTCAGTAAATCTGCCAAAGCTGCCGCACAAAAAATTGCCGCCCGCTGGCTACCAGTTCGCAACAGCAATTGATAGATAAAATAGGCAGCGAAAGGGCCGACAATCGCCATCGAAAACATATTCGCTCCCAGCGTTGTCAAGCCACCATGCGCTAACAGTAACGTTTGAAAAAGCAGAACTAAAGCCCCCAGTACCGCCATCACCGAAGGGCCGAACAAAATTGCACCCAAACCCGTACCCGTCGGGTGAGAACAACTGCCCGTTACCGAGGGAATTTTTAAAGCAGAAAGCACAAAAGTAAACGCACCCGCCAAAGCAAGCAATAGTTTAAGTTCCGGATGTTCTTTTGTAATGCGAGTAATTGAACGCAAACCTACTGCAAAAAAAGGCAACGCGACCATCCACCAAAATGCAGCCCATTGCACCGGCAAAAAACCTTCCGAAATGTGCATAGCTGCGGCGGGCGTTGCCGAACCCAGGACAATATAACAACTCAAGCCAGCCATCAATCCCAAGCTGACCAATTTCCGATTTCTGGCCTTCACGCTGAACCTCGCAGATGAGACTATGTAAACTAACACATCGGCGGGCATCCTGACTCAGAAAGCGACATGACCTTCATTACAGTTGCGGGACAGCGCCGGACTTGCACCGAACTTTCCCCGTTTCCTCTAACGGCTGCTCCCCATTAGAACCGACTCGTTAGACATAGTTTAGTCGATCGTGTAAGTCTCAGCAAATCTTTTACAAAAATTACTTCAGATTAACTAAGTCAAAGTTACCTATCATCTTCTCTTCTCTTCCTTCGCTTCTTCGCGGTTCGTTCAATAAATACTATCGCTCAACAAATCAACGGTATAATATTAGTGAGTTTTGAGGAAAGCCGCAATGTTACAGTACAACTTGCCGAGGAACTTGCCCTCCGCCGATGAACTACCCGACTCGGATGAAACGCCTGTGGATAACGAACTGCAAGAGCTAATACCAGGGTTGTTAAAAGCAATATTGCTCCTACTTTGGTCAGAACGCATGGACTGGTTTTTTGGCATAGATATGGGTATTTATCATCACCCTGACGAACCACCCATTGTCCCCGATGCTTTCTTAAGTTTAGGAGTAGAACGATTTTACGACGAAGAATTGCGCCCCAGTTACGTGCTGTGGGATGAAAATGTCATGCCACTTTTCGTGCTAGAAGTTGTTTCCCCAACTTATCGCAAGGAATACAGCACAAAATTGGAGACTTATCAAGCTTTAGGCGTACTTTATTACGTCATTTATTCTTCCCGCCGCCGTCGTAAACCTCATTTGGAAGTACACAAGTTAGTCAATGGGAAGTACGAGTTACAGTCAGGAAATCCAGTTTGGATGCCAGAGATTAGTTTGGGGATTGGTTGTGAAAGGGGAAGTTATTCTGGGGTGACCAGGGAGTGGTTGTATTGGTATGATGCCGATGGAAAACGTTATCTGACTCCTGAAGAACAGGTGAAAGAATCCACGCAGCGCGCCCAACAAGAAGCCCAGCGCGCCCAACAGGAATCGCAGCGCGCCCAACAAGAAGGCCAGCGCGCCGATCGACTGGCTGAACGTTCCGATCGACTAGCTCAGCGATTGCGGGAGTTGGGGATAGATCCTGATAATTTGAGCTGATGACAATCAAGAGTACCAGACTGACGGACTCTGGAGGCTCAGGAACCGGGTTTTTCTACCGAGATCGATCGTCCTCAACGAAAGATTTTCAGGAAAAAACCCGGTTTCTGCATCCAGGAATGTGTGAATATTATTTATCCCAAAAATCAGGAAAAATGGGGTTAGATTTGGGAAAAACAGAGAGTTTGACGGCAAACATTGAGATTTAGGTCGAAAACATGAAAATCAGGAGAGGTTATTAAATAATGGTCATGGATCTGCGTTCTTACGATGTCATCTGTTTTGGTGATGAAGTTCCAGGAGTTCTAGCTGTTGTCTCTGCCTCCAGAGAATATCTTCGCCGCACAAAGCGTTATCCGCGAATTCTGCTGATGTCTAAAGGAAGCTTGCAAGAAGGAATTGGCGGGCATTTGGTAAGAGGTGGCCTTGCTTATTTAGATAGAAGTCAGATTAGTGAACAACTTCAACAATCTTTAAAGTTAGATACCTTTGGTTCACCGACGACAATCTATAAAGAGTTCCTGCAAAAATCCGGTGTTAAGGCAATTGCACTTGACCCCCGCAAAGCCAGTGCAGCGCTTAAAGAAATGCTGGTACAAGCTGGGGCAGATCTCCTCAGCAAAGTAGAAATTAAATCAGTCAGTAAAGTAGGTCAAAAAATTGCCAGTATAACCACCTCTCAAGGCGTAGTTTATGCCGGCAAGCAATTTATTGATGCCACTGTCAATGCCGAATTAGCTCAAGCTGCCGGTGTGAGAAAGCTGAAGGGATTTGAAACATTTGGTCTGCCTAATTCAGAACTTCCAGTCACCCTCGTTTTTGAAACCCAAGGACTCAGTGCAAGAGCCCTGAAAGAATTCGATTATATTTATCTAAAACGCTTCACCAACCTGGCCGATTCAGAGAGTCAAAAATTTTTGCTGTACGCTGCCGACAAGGATGCCAAACTAGCAGAAGAACTCCGGCGGGAAATGAAAGACACTCAAGGCAATCTCAAAACTCTGTGGGCGGGTAACGATTACATCGATGTACGCTCGCCGGCTCTGTCTGTAGCTTACCACTCCTTTAGAGGAATAAAACTATCTTTTTCTGAAAGTGGCACAATTTTAGATGAGGGAAATATAGCCATACTTCCAAATGATAGACTTTCGTGGAATGCACTTTTATTTGCCGTCACCGCCAGCGAAGCGGAAGCCTTAGCTAGAAGCGGGAGCAAACCCACGGCTAATATGCAAAGAGAGATGTTATTTGTTACAACTTGGCTGAGGAGTTTGGGCGCTACTTCTGTTACTTATGCCTCAGAACTTTATATCAGACACGCCGGCAATGTGACGGGAGTTGTAGAACCTTTAACTGGCGCACAAATGCTGTTAGGTGGCGTACCTGCTAATGAAGCCCTGGCAACATTTAGCTATCATTTTGATGTACGTGGAGGCATCCCGGGTATTGGCGAGAAAGCAAACAGTCTAGGATGGTTTAAAAGTCTGAGTTTTAAACACCCTATCTTTAATGTTGGCATCCGCCACGCATTGATTAAAAACGTTCCTAACCTGGCAGTGGTCAGTCCCTGTTCTGGATTTGAAGGGTTTGCTTGTTCTGTCGGCAGAATTGTGGAATTCAACGCTGCAGTTGGTCAAGGTGTGGGTATCGCTGCGGTTAATGCCATTCTAAATAACAAAAATCTAGCCGATGTATCTAACCGAGAAGTGAGACAAGTTCTCGCCCAAACAGGTCAGTTACCTAAAATTTTTGGAACTCCAAATAATGGTGAGGCAATGCTATTGGCGCAATTCGAGACTCTTGCCAGTTCGGATGCTATTGCGTAATATCCATTTCAATAAACAATGCAATAGTAGGTTTGGCCAGTGGAACGAAACCCTACACAAAAGTTTTTAGCCAGAAATGAATGGAATTGGTATTAGTATCAAATCCGGTAGCATCGGAATTAATATTACCCACAGCTTTCGAGACGGCGCCGTGCCGTTTCCCTACAATTAATCCGGGTAGGGAAACGGCACGGCGCCGTGTCCTCTATATTATCTCGCTCCTGCAACCGGAAACGATATAACATTATGTCCCCTCGAACGGCAACAACCACGTTGGTTTGTAGTGAGGAATTTAATCCTCATATAATTCTGAGCACTTCCGTCGTCACTACAAACCTATAACGGTGATTTTACCGGAAATTATATAATACCTCGATCGCCTGCACCGAATTATTGTGCTGCGTGGCACTAACCGGGGAAACAATTTTTCAACTTGAGACTTCGCTTGATTTTTCCAGGTTGGTTTCCCGCACAAACAAGAAAAGCGGGAAAGCACATGAAAACGAAACAAGCACACCCAGAATTATGTACAGCCCTACAAAACTTATATCCAATCGTTTCGACTCAGCGTACATCCAAGTGCTTCCTGCTACAGTTGCGATAAACAAATCTAAACTTACCGATTTCGCAGCAAGATTAGCCGAACTCTCGTTTACAAAGTCGAGCAAGCCAGCATTGCTAAAAAACTGCAAGTTATAGTACCAAGGCAGCACAAGCCCCAGAATGGCTAGGATGAGATAAATGATTCGTTTAACGCTCATAATTACCCTACCTGTTCGTCATCAACTGTATTAGCCTACTCGTTAACAACCAATCCTTACTTCTTCTTGGGGCAGTTCGGATGAATGCCCCCCTGCAAACAAATGTAAGCAATTTGACTTTTATCTAAATTCTTAGCCTCCGCAAAATCAACTCCTAGGAATCGACCGGATTTACTACCAGTCGGATTTTGAATAAATTGATCCGACGCTGTTTTCCCCAGAAACACAGCGCCTTTAAAATTCGCTCCAGCTAAATTCGCGCCCCTAAAATCAACCGAACTCACCTCCGCATTCCGGAAATTCGCATCTTGCAACCGAGCATCTTTTAAATTCACGTTGGCGAGTTTAGTCGAAGTCAAATCGGCATTTTGTAAGTTTGCGCCGCCCAAATCAGCACCGGACAAATCAGCACCTTGCCATTCCGATTTAGACAAATTTGTCAAGGACAACTGAGCGCCTTGAGCCTTCACTTTGGCCAAACGCGAACCAGACAAATCTGCTCCCGACAAATTCGCGCTTCCTATATCTGCCCCGGTAAAACTGGCATTTTTTAACTGCGCTTCCTGTAAATTTGCTCCAATTAAAATAGCACTGCTGAAATTAGCTGAGTTCAAATTGCCGTTTGCCAAATTAGCTTTGTTCATGACAGCGCGCACAAAAGTAGTGCGGTTCATTACAGCACTGTTCAAAGACGCCCCGGTCAAATTTACTCCTTCCAAATTAGCGCCGCTCAAGTCAGAAATCCAATCGTCAAATGTACCCGGACGCCTGTCTTCGCCGGTGCCGTAAAAGCGAGCTCCCTGCAAGCTGGCATTGGTTAAATTGGCATTTCTCAACTTAATTCCCGACAAGTCAACTTTGTTTAAAACTAAAGTAAACTGAGATGGGCCGGCAGGACTTTGAGCTAAATCCGTGCGGCTCAGATCCGCGCCGTTGAGTTGGCTGCTATACACTGTGAGAATTTTGCCGATCGCCCTTTGTACTGTTCGCTGGCGGGCGGCCGCTAACTCGCGTTCCGGGGCCTTGCCGCCAAAGCGCAGGGAATCGAGGTCGTTGCTGAGGGCTTGATTCAACCGCTGCAACTCAGGCAAAGCTTTCGGCCCGCTACTGACTAAAGCTTGCTGGATCGCGTCCAACATGGCGCGGTTGTCTTCTTGAGCTAGCAAATCCGCTAGCAGGGGTACGGCGCGGGAGTCTTCCACCGCCCCCAAAGCCAAAATAGCCGATCGCCTGCCCGATGCCCCGCTAGCCGATGTGGGAGACAATTTGCTAACTAAAGCTACAAATAATTCGTCGTTCCGCTGCCGGGAATCCCGCATATTTGCTTGACTTTGAGTGTAGATGAGAGTGCCGACAAACAAAGTTAAAATCAATCCCGCGCTGCCGACGGTAACTATCACTAAAGTTGTGCCTGGGTGTTGGCGCATCCAATTCCACAAACTGGCATTTGCTTTCAGGCCGCTTTGTGGAGTCACAACCAAAGCCGCAATCTGCGCGTCTTCCTCAGTCCAATCTTGAGTCTTGACAGGATCGGCAGACACTTGATTCGATCGAGCATTGACCACCAAAGTATTCGCGAGGCGATCGTGTCCCGCTTGCCGTTTGTAACGCCATGCAAAAGCCCCGTCTGCCAGCACTGCCAAGCCGCTGAGCCCCCCTAAAATCAGCAAATCTGGAAACGCACCGCTCAAGCGCCAAATGCCGTAAGCGACGCCCAGAGGCACTCCCCAGCGCCCCAAACTTTCGCGAATTAGCACTGGCCCAAAACCCGGAGGAGTACCCGACGCTGTGACAACTTTGACTCCGAACCAGCGTTTGGGGATAGTTTGACCGGTTCTGGCGAGCAAAAACAGTTGCCACCCCGCTAAAACTGCAGGTGCCAGCAGCGCCCCTGACCAGAATAGATTAGTTAGGGGTGCGACTCTGGGGCTGCGATCGCGCACGGGTATGCCCAAAGTACGGGCGACGGTTTCGGATGCTGCTGCTATGGAGGAATTGAGCGGCACGGTTTGAGATTCCTTGTTGACCAATGCCCCGATACTGAAGGGAACGAGGGCGCTGGCCGCAATTAACGAAATTTCCACTGCCCAAGCGCCGCACCTGCGAACCAGCAGTGGCATTTGCTTGGATTGTGTTTGCCAAGACGGATCGGGTTGATTGATGCCGGTGGGCGCGGTGGGGTTAGCCATATTTAGAAATTCCTATTATTTGTCGTTAGTATTTGAGGACTCGGGGGAAATTGCCAATTTATACGCTATGTAGATTAGCACTCCCAGAACGGCAAGAGTCATCAGCGATGAAATTAGCTGTACGACGCTATTGAAGACTGTCAGGACAATTATCGCTCCGACGGCAAAGGCTGCCACCTGCCCGGGTTTGGGGAGTCTTTGAAACTTGTCCAATAATTGATTGTAGAAGGTTCCGAGGGCTTGATAGCTGTCTGAATTTTGTGTGATGAGCGGCGATCGTTCTACTTTAGCTTTTAGTTCTCCGAACGCTTGCTGCCAATTGAAATTATTTTGAGGATTCATAAAAAAATTCGGAAGTTATTTTAGATTAATGTGTTTGGAACCGCCATTATCCCCTACCGTCAAAGAACTAGAACCAAATGTCATTGTGTGAGGAAACATGAAGATCCATTATCCGGGCGATCGCGGCAAACTGTGGTTTAGCCCGATCGTGACCGTAGCCTTGGCAATGATTTTAGCGGATGCCGGTGCCCTTCGGAGCCAACCGCTACAAATTGCTCCGGGATTTCCCGAACCGCTGGGAGTTTCTGGAGTTTCCGGCGGCCCGAACAATAGCGGCGACTGCGGTTTTGTCTCCCAAGGACCGAACCACGTCATCGAAGTAACGCAGGATTTGCCTTACTGGCGGATTGCAGTACAAACCGCTGGAGCTCCAAGTTTGATGATTCAGGGGCCGAGGGGGCGTTTCTGCGTGCTGCCGGCGAATGCTGCTGCGGGGAATGTAGAATTTTCCGGTTATGGGGACAAGGGGACTTATGTTATTTTTGTGGGCGATCGATCTCAAGGTCAACACCCTTACTCTCTCTCTATTTCCCAAAAGCGAAATTAACAATACAACGGGATTAGGACGCTTGCTGTGAGAAAAGGGCTTTTTGGCGATCGTAAATAAGCCGGAGTTCTGACAGCAAGTGCGGGGAAGCGGTCTATTTCTACGTTAATTTTGCGGAGAATAAAAACCGTAACTTCCTCATAAGCGCCATTTGGGTTCCTCTCAACTATTACTCCATTGCGTAGCTCGGAAGGTCTTTTTTCATCTCCTGGATACCCTTCTACAAACTCTTCAAATGTTATCTATTTGACTAGGGTTTGACTCTTGAAAAATTCTCCATTCATATAACCCTCAATTGTTCGGAGCGAAGACTTTAGTCCTCGAATAGAGTCAATAAAAACTCAATTTATTACTACAAACAAAGTTTTTAATAGGAATTAACAGAACATGATATCACATATTAATTAGGTAGGTGTAATAATGTCAGCTATAACCCCGAGTTCTTGAACAAGGGGGGGTTCTGAGTCTGATGTTTTAATTTTTTGCTGCGTGTAAAGTTCCCTAAACTTGCGCTGCTGCTCGTTGTGATCTACGATCGGAGAGGGATAATGAAGAAGTCGGCGTTCTAAAGACGAAAGATTTCCTGTTAGCAAAACTTTAGTATCAACGCGGCGCAATTCTGGAACCCAGTGCCGAATATATTCCCCTTCCGGGTCGAATTTTTGAGCTTGAGTCGCCGGATTGAATATTCGCAAAGGTTTCGGGTCCATACCGCTCGATGCGCTCCACTGCCAGCCGCCGTTATTAGCACAAAGATCGCCGTCTATCAATTTTTGCATGAAGTATTTTTCACCCCACTGCCAGTTAATAATTAAATCTTTGGTGAGGAAGCTGGCGACTATCATGCGGCAGCGATTGTGCATCCAACCTGTCTGATTTAACTGCCGCATTGCCGCATCTATAATCGGATAGCCAGTTTTGCCTCGACACCAAGCTTGAAAAAGCTTTTCATCGTTGTCCCAAGGAAAGTCTTTGAAGGCTGGACGGTAAGGGCCGTCTGCTAATTCTGGGAAGTTATACATGGCGTGTTGGTAAAATTCCCGCCACGCTATTTCCTGTTGCCAAGTCCGGATGCTTGTGTACGCTTCTTCGCTGTGGCAAGCGTCCATTACTATCTGGGTAGCTTGCCAAACCGTGCGGATGCCAATTGCACCAAATTTGAGGGCTGCGCTGAGTTGGGATGTACCGTTAATTGCGGGGGAATTGCGCTGTCCTTGATATTGGTAAATTGCCCGATCGCAAAATTCTTCTAATTTTTGTTGCGCTGCATCTTCTCCGGGTTCTATTACTAATGGATTTTCCCAAATAAATCCCAAACTAGAGGCAGTTGGCACTGTTTCCATTGCACCTGCTTCGTTTGCGAGCTCTTGTTCTTCTGCGGTTAATCCGGTCATTAATTCCAGATAAGTTATCGGCAGTGTCTCTACTGGTTGGGCTTTGGGTTTACTGTTCCATTTTTTCCAAAATGGTGTATAAATTGTGTAGGGAGTCTTTGTACCGCTGCGAATTTCATCTGGGGCGTGCAGGACTTGATCCCAGAAATTTTGAACTTTAATTCCTGCTTGTTGGAGGGCGTTTGATACAGACCGATCGCGCTGTTTCGCGTAGGGTTCTACATCCCAGTTCCAAAATACTGCTTTGGCATTTATCGCTATTGCTAGTTTCGGTATTCCTAGACTCGGGTCATCTTGAATTATCAGCAATTGGCTGCCTAGTTCCCTGTAACGCGAGGAGAGTTTTTGCAAGCAGCCGATCATGTATGTGACTCTTGCTGGGGCTACGTCATCCCGATTTAGGATATTGCGATCGAGACAAAAAATCCCGACTACTTTCGGGCTTTGCTGGCGCGCTGCTGCCAGTCCGATATTGTCAGAAATACGCAAGTCGCGGCGGTGCCAAAATAAAATTAGATCGGACATTCGATTTTAGATTTTAGATTTTAGATTTTCCAGTCCTGGACACACGCGGGGTCAAAAACCCGGTTTCTAAGTTAAGATTTATCGCTTTGATGCACGATTTTTATAAGAAACCGGGTTTTTTTCGTCAGTCCTATTTAAGTCAAAAATGGACGTGCCAAGAAAAAGCTAGAAATTGATTTCGCGTCAATTGGTTCCCCAGCTAAAATAGCCTTTTCTAATTCTTCAGGGGTGAATAAAACTGTTTCAAGGTCTTCATCATCGTCTTGTGCGGGCGGCTTTTCCAGTTTTTCCAAATCTTGGGCTAAAAAAGCATAAATGATTTCGTCGGAATAACCGGGGGCGAGAAAAAATTGCCCTAATTTCTGCCATTTTCCGGCCCGATATCCGGTTTCTTCTTCAATTTCGCGTTTGATAGTTTCGGCGGGGCTTTCATTGATTTCGACTGTACCTGCGGGAAATTCTAAAATTCGCCCTTTTGTGGCAAAGCGGTATTGGCGTACCAAGACGAGTTTACCTTCGGGTGTGACGGGAACTGCAAGTGCTCCGCCCGGGTGGCGAATACATTCCCACTCGCCTTCGGAACCGTTGGGAAGACGGAGGGTGGCTACGTCAAAGTTAAATTTGCGCCCTTGGTAAAATAGGCGTTGTTTGAGGAGTTGGGGTAGTTCTTGACCGATCGACATAAGGGAGAAGCGAATAATGTTTGAGTGCACCGATTTAAGACATCATAGGCGATCTCATACGATTTTAGATTTTAGATTTGAGATTTTAGGTTGGGAATGACTGATAACTATCACAGTTTGGGCTTACCTACGGTTGCATTTTTTTTTACTGGTACGATGCGTGAATTTTGCTCCATTTTTACAAGGGCAATTTTTGCACTCCGGAACATTCTGCGGTTTGCAGGAGTTGGACGATCGCACTTTTCGTCACCGGATGCACCCAATCCGGGGCAATTTCTGCTAAAGGTACTAATACAAAAGCTCTTTCGGTCATCCGGGGATGAGGTAGAGTCAGTGTCGGAGTTTCTAAGATTAAATCGTCATACAGCAGCAAATCTAGGTCGAGGGTTCTTGGCCCCCATTTTTCTCGGCGAATTCGATTAAATTTAATCTCGATTTCTAATAATTTTGCTAGCAATTGTTCTGGTTGTAGTGCAACTTCTAGGATGGCGCAGGCGTTGATGTAATCGGGTTGCGGCGGCCCTACGGGGGCGGTTTGATACCAGCTTGAATGAGATTTTACGGCTATTCCTGGGGTGTTGTTGAGGGTTGCGATCGCGCTAGAGAGTGTGGCGAGGGAGTCGCCTAAGTTGCTACCGAGGGCGACCGCGCATTTTGTTAATTTCATAAAGAAGAAGAAGAAGGAAGAAGGAAGAGGGAAGAGGGAAGAAGGAAGAGGGAAGAGGCAAAAGGGAAGACTAAGGCGGGGCGCGTTTATCGATATCCTTGGATAGCTAAAAAGATTTCGGGTTAAGCCCGCCCATACAAGTTGTATTTTTGCAAAAATTCCCCCCTAAAGCCTGCATTTTTGGCGCATTCTAATAACACAAAATATTATTTTAATTTAAGCTTAATGTTCTGTTAATTTTTATTAATTATTATTGACAAGTGTTAGTATTGAGTTTCAAACCTAATGAATTTGTACCTACGCTTATTGTCGGCCGTCATTCTAGCAATTATCAGTTTAACAGCAAGTATATCGATAGCTTTGGCTGAAACCAAAGAGCGCTACCTTACCTTAGATTCGGACGGCAGTCAATCTTTTGCGAATTTAGTGCAGCAGGCGGAAGATTTAGCGAAAGAGTCGATCGCCCGCGAGTTTCAAGAAAATCCGGCATTAACAGAAGTTACAATCATCATTACAGCCGATCGCAGCCGACAAAGGGTTCCAGTTTTGCGATCGAGAGTATCGCGCCGCGACTGGCAGAAAGATGCGAGAATCCAACAGTGGACTAGATATTTTGCGGATGCTAAATTGCTCTTGGGATTCAGAGATGGCAATATCTCGCCCGCAAATTCTGGGTTCTCGCAAGTGATTAATGTACCTGCGCCCAGTCGATCGACATCCCGAGAAAATGATCCGGGTTTTCGAGATGATTAAAATATTGGTAATGGGGAACTTGTGCTGAGCCTACTTGTACGCTCGCAAAGCCGAAGTAGCCAAAGCATTTGGCATTGGGAATTAGTAACAAACAACCAATAACCAACCGCACGACACGGAAATCACGGATACACGGATGGCTATTTTTTCCTAAATATCTCTCTCATACTATAGCAATCCTTGTAGGACTCGTAAATTTTTTACCCCACCCCAACCCTCCCCTTATCAAGGGGAGGGAGTAAGAAATTCACAAAGGATTTAGGATTACTATAATTAGCAAGTTTTAACTTTTTGTTAACCTAAATATCTGGCAATTTTAATTAACCTTCAGGTTAACTTTCCTTAATTTAAAAGTGATAAACTTTCATACGGAATCATCAGATTAGGGATGTTGGTTTGAAAAGGAATTTATGTCTAAAATAACTCGCCGACAACTGCTAATTTTCTTCGGTAGCAGTGCAGCTACCACTGTGCTTGCGCCTCAATTAACTCAAACACTGTTCCGCAGCAATTCCAGCGCTGCTGAAGCTGTAGTTCCGACATCTTTCACTCCTGTAAGACTTCCCCACCCGCTGCCGATTTATCGAGAACTGCCCAGCTTCATGGCGATGGCGCCGGGGGGACAGGGAACGGTTATGGCTGCCTCGCAGGATACTAGATTAACGAGTTACAGCGTTGTTGACGATGTGGTTGTGCCGCCGGAATACGAACGTTACGTGATTCTCCGCTGGGGCGATCGAGTTTTCCCGAATCCTGCCGACTATTTCGGCTACAACAACGACTACACAGGCTTTGTAGCCCTTCGTGGCAGCAATGACGACGGTTATCTCTGGGTTAACCACGAGTACGTATCCTTCCCGATGTCGAAACAGGCACCCGATACCCCGTCAGATTTGGCATCATTCCCAGCAACGGATCGCGCCGTCCTCGGTCTAGACTTATCTGTAAAAAATCGCGCGACCCTCGGCGAATTTTTGTACAATATGGGTGGTTCCATCGTCCGCATCACCAAACAAGCCAACGGCAGATTTGGGGCGATCGCCGGCGACTCCCTCAACCGCCGTATCCACGGACTGTCCGGCCTCGGAATCAACAGCCAGCGTTCCGACACATACAAAGATGTCACCTCCTGGGGAAGCAGACAAGGCGACGACAACTACCTCATCGGCACGGGTCCTGCAGCTACCCAAGTCTTCGCGCAAGTCAACACCGACGGACTCGGCAACCGGATAATCGGTACAGCCTACAACTGTTCCGGTGGCACAAGCCCTTGGGGCACAATCCTCTCAGCCGAAGAAAATTTCCAAGGTAGCGAAGATTTTTTTGTGGGAGTTCAGGAAAACATCAAACCCAACGGCGGCCAAACCAGCTACCCCAAGGGTACTATCGGCGAGGAATTCGGCTTAGTCGGCGAAAAATACGGCTGGATGGTAGAAGTCGATCCCCTAGATCCGAGTTTCCGCCCGCGCAAACACACTTGGTTGGGCCGCTTCCGCCACGAAAACGTCGCGATTCGTGCCGAAGCCGGTCGCAGATTAGTAGTGTACATGGGGGACGATCGGCGCGGCGGACACACCTGGAAATTTGTCAGCAACGGTAGTGTCACAAATCCCGCAGATAAAACCAACAGCCGCTTGTTTGAAGACGGCATTTTGTACGTCGCCCAATACAACCGCAACGGTACTGGAAGATGGCTGCCACTAACTATAAATAGCCAGACAAATCCAGTGCGTCCTTCTCAAGTTGGCGAGGCGGAATTAGCAAGTTTTGGCAAAGCTCAAAGAGATGCCGCTACTCGCTTCCCCAAACGCGCAGGAATTGCTGGTCAAACCGAAGACGGCGGTTCTTTTGTAGTAGATACAACCAATGAAGCAACAGCACTTCCGGGCTACCAAAATAAAACTCTGGCTAATTTCTACAGCAGCCAAGGCGCGGTTTTAGTTGATGCTTTTTTAGCTGCTAATTTGATTGGTGGCACTCCGACGGCGCGGCCGGAAGATTTGGAAGTTAATCCTACTACTAAGGAAGTTTTTATTGCCTATACTGACGGCGCACCGGGAAGCGACGGCTATCCAGATTCTCGCATTTTTAATGTTGCTAAATACGGTAGCGCAGTCAACAGCAATCAGCAGTCGGGAGCAATTTACAAAATAATTGAAGACAGTCCTGATGGTGCGGGTTTGACGTTCCGCTGGCAGCGTTTGGCTCAAGGTGGAGAAGCCGGTGCGGCAGATGGGGCGGGATTTGCTAATGTAGACAATTTGGCTTTTGACCCTCAAGGCAATGTTTGGGGCGTGACTGATATGTCTACGAGTACGCACAACGGTTTTGATGTCGGTGCGAGTGGAGAGCCAACGACGATCGACCATAAAAAGACTGGAAATGTGTCAGATATTACTGGTGTTTTCGGCAACAATTTTCTGTTTTACATTCCGACTTCCGGCCCGAATGCAGGAACAGTAATTCCGTTTGCTTACGGCCCGAACCGATGCGAATTGACAGGGCCGACTTTTTTGGGAGATACGCTGTTGCTTTCGGTGCAGCATCCGGGGGAAGATTGCCCCATCGATGACGGTACTGTACTCAGTCGGCCAATTGAAATGTTGGATTTGAACGGTGCTGTTTTTAATCAGACTCGTAGTGTTTCTCGCGGCAGTTTGTGGCCGAGTAATATCTCGAATGATTCGCGCCGATCGCCGATGCCGTCGGTGGTTGGGATTCGCCGCGTGCGATCGACTCCAACGGGTCAGTTTGTTTAAATTTTACATTTTGCACCATTCTCAAGAACAGGCAAGATGCCTGTTCCACAAAGAGTGAATTTTCTTGTGGAACAGGCATCTTGCCTGTTCTTAAAAAGCTTATTGAGAATAGTGCAACATCTAAGTTTAAATTTGACTGACCCATCGGGGCCCAGAAACTGGGTTTTTTACGAATCTGGAGTAAGATTAAATGAACCGCGAAGGCGCTAAGGACGCGAAGAAAGAGAAAGAAGAAGATACTGTTCTTTATTCGCGCTCTAGCGCCTTCGCGGTTCGTTCAAATAATTAAAAAAATCCCTAAGATAATTAATATCAAATCCCTTAATAGCGGAATTTTTAAGAAAATTGTACTTGGCGATACAAATCGGCGATCGCAATTTCTAGATTCACCGATTCAAGTTGCAAGGAATCGCCCAAACCATACTCGGAGAGAACCCATTGCCCCTGTTGATTGCGCCTAAATATCTCTACTCCTGGCTGTTCAACTTGCACCAAGACATACTCTTGCAGTGTTGAAAATTGGCGGTATTTAGCAAATTTAATGCCGCGATCTGCTGCTTCTGTGGAAGGCGATAAAACTTCGATAATTAAGGAAGGAAATTGCACTAATTGCGGATCGTTATCATGCTCATCACAAGTTACTACAACATCAGGATAAAAATACTTTTGTCCTGGTTCCACTTGGACTTTTACATCCGCGATGTACACCTCGCAAGGGCGATCTACAAGGGCATCATCTAGGATTCTGAAGAAATTTCCTGAAATTCGATTGTGATTGCGGGTGCTGCCACTCATGGCGACGACTTCGCCATCCCAATACTCGTAGCGTTCTTCTTGGGTGGGTTCCCAAGCCAGGTATTCTTCTGCACTCATCGATAGGCGATCGGGTAAGGCAACCATAATGCGATCGAGAATGAAGTATGTTTCTAGAATAGCTCGAATCTACTCGTTTAAACAACAACAAACAGTAAATGTACTTTTGAGTAATTATCTAAAACAAGCTGATGGTTTGTCGATCGCAATTACAGAAAATGGCAAGCAGATCGCAGTATGCGATTAGCAAAAATGCAGGGCGAGCGACCTATTTTGGTTGAGTAATTTTGCTGTTTACCGACCTATTCGCCACTTTTTTGCAGGCAAAAGTAAATTTCCCGTTAGATATAGCACTTATTTCATGGGTCAACCATTCTATTTCTGGAGGGGTTGCGTGAGAAATACTCATAATCTCATAATATTTTTCATTATACACGTAAGTTAACCTTGAATCCCGAATATACATACTCCCTTCCATCATAGATTTTTTCTGGGTAGGAGCAACCTGATAGTGATACCAAGGCAACAGGTGAGTTACAGAAATCTGTCGGCCATCGATCTTGATTCTAGTCCCTCTGCAAAAAGTTGCGAAACCTTCCCAAAATAAAAACCAACCAATGATTAAGCCAATAATCCAAGAAGTTGGTAAACACAGCAGAAATACAAAAATGAATAAAAAAGCATCATGACTAACGGCTGTTAGCAAGGTAAAAGGATATAAAAAAACCCCCAAGACAAACAACGTTCCTATTAATATCCAGTATAAGTTCCAAAAAGTCAACTTTTTGGGCGGAATTACAACCTCTAGATTCTCCCCATTTTTTTTCAGTTCAATCCTACTCCCAAAAGGTTTTTGTCTAACCATCGAGATATCAGTTGGCTGGCGGGGATTTGCCAAAGCTTCCAGTGCCTCTTTTGCAGATGCGAGGCGGCGGTTCAAACTCGGTTGTGTCATCCACTTCAGCCAAGCAACTAAATCTGGATTGAGATTGACTGTTGACTCAAATTGAATTTGCAAATTACCTTGGGATAACTCGGCTGGATGCCTGCCCGTTACTAAATAAATTAACGTCGCACCCAAACTGTAAATATCGGAAGCGGGAACATTTCGCCCTCCAAATTGTTCGGGCGGCATATATCCGTAAGTGCCGACAACAGTAATCGTACCGCCTTTTCTAGCTGCTAGTGTCTGTACGGAACCAAAATCAACTAAATAAACATCACCGACACTATTGCCAGATCTGTTTGCCAGTAAAATATTACTCGGCTTGATATCTCGGTGAATGACTGGCGGCTGTTGCCCGTGGAGGTAACGCAAAATTTTCAGTAATGCTTTAGCCAGTTGCTTGATTTCTGCTTCGCTAAAAGTTCGCCCGCTTTTTAACCATTCCTCTAACGATTTGGCTGGGATATAGTTTTGTACCAAGGCAAATCCTTTACCCGTTGGCACATCCACATCAAAGTAATCCAAATAGCGGGGAATTGCCGGATGAGAAAGCAGTTGTAAAGTTTGCGCTTCTCTTTCAAATAGTTTCAAGTCATCCCAGCAAACATCTTCCCCAAAAATCAGTAACTTAATCGCTACTAACTCTTGGGTTTGCAAGTCACGCGCCAGCAAAGTGCGCCTTCCCGCATTTTTACTTAGCTGTTTCTGGATGACATAACGCTCTTTTAAAATTTTACTTGCCATTTGTAATCCTAAGAGAGAAAAGTGCTTGTTAATTTTAGCGAACGTCCATATTCGATTGACTAATAGGCAAATCTAACCATTCGCTGAGTTCTCCTGCTATCCAATCAATCTCGGCATCGCTGAGATGCCTGGTAATCAGTTTGTATTCCTGCGTTCCCGCCCAAATCTGAATGTCGCGAGGTCTGCGCGAGTATGTATTGAAACTATCTATAAGTTGTAATTTACAGATAGCCTCCCTCGGACTTGGGGGCAGTAGATTGTAACGCACCAATCCCAAGTGCTTGGAAGTGAAAGAAATTTGTTCGTGATCGATCCGCAGCCGGATGAATTTAGCCGTGTTTTTGAGAGTTAATTCAAGTAAAAATATAACAAAAATCACGCCTAAAATAGCCACGATTTTCCAGAATACAGAGCCATGAAAAATGCTATTCCACCCCAAGAAAGTAAAGAATATCCATAGCGGAAACAAAACTGCCCATGAAAGAAAAAATAACAAACACCTAACAAATAATTGTTGAGAAGGAGGTATCACAATTTCCAAACTATTCCGGGTTTTCTTCAGTTTTACCCTGCTTTTAGCAGGTATTCCCAAGACCGAACGCCCCCCTTTTTCTGGTTTTTTCAGTGCTTTTAATGCCCGATCGGCTGCGGTTAAGCGGCTGTTTAAATCTGGTTCGGTCATCCACTGCAGCCAGTCCACAAAATCCGAACTAATAGCGATTTTTGGCTCAAAATTAATACGCAAATCTTTCTGCGGCAAGTCGGCTGGATGGACTCCCGTTACTAAGTAAATTAACGTTGCACCCAAGCCATAAAGATCGGAAGCCGGAACCGCGCGCCCGCCAAATTGTTCGGGCGGCATATATCCGTAAGTTCCGACTACAGTAACCGTGCTACCTTCTCTCGCTGCTAAGGTTTGAACTGAACCAAAATCTACTAAGTAAACTTCACCCAACCAACCACCTTTATTAAGGGCGGAGTGTTTTTGTTTGAGGGGCGATAGATCTGCTAACAGAATATTACTCGGTTTAATATCTCGATGAATTACTGGCGGGTTTTGGTGTTGCAAATATATCAAAATCTCCAGCAGCTTATTAGCGATTTGCTTTATTTCTTTTTCGTTAAAATTCCGTCCCGATTCAACCCATTCTGCCAAAGATTTCGCTTCAATATAGGTTTGTACCAGTGCCAGCCCTTTAGTCTTTGGTGTCTGGAATTCAAAATAATCTAAGTAACGAGGAATTGCCGGATGGGAAAGTGACTGTAAGGTTGTGGCTTCTCGTTCAAATAGTTTTAAATCGTCCCATTGGAAATCTGCACTAAAAGTAAGGATTTTGATGACGACTAACTCCTGAGTTTGTAAGTCGCGCGCCAGCAAAGTTTGTCGTCCCGCATTTTTACCCAGGCAGTGCTGAATGGCATAACGTTCTTTTAACAATCGCTCTACCATATTGTTTACTATAATTATTGGCAGCTTTTACTATACTTCAGCCTTAGGGAGGTGTGCTGGATTTGTTACAAACATTAATTATGATTATTATGATAGGACTATTATGAATTCAAGCAATGGCACAAGCGTTGCTAAAGTAAGCCAAGCTGTTGAGAAAGTGCTGGCCCAAGAGTCTTACAAAAAAAGGCTGATCGAGATGGAAGGGGCGATCGCACGGAATTAAGCGCGCTGCTGATATTCGATCGTTATGATGCGATCGACATAGCTTGTCGAAGAATAAACTTTAACAGTCCTGGACGCACGGGGGGCCTTTCAACCCGGTTTCTGCGCCAATATCTCAAGGGATATATCCACGATTTTGAGGGGAACCGGGTTTTTTGCGTCCAGGACTATTTAAATTCGATCGAGGTTTGTTGAACCCAGGCTGTACTCGATACGCCGGGGACACGGCCAGCTTGTAGTTGCGGGCGATACCTAGCCAAAAGTTCGGGTCATTCCCCCGTCGGAAGATTGGCTGCAAGCTGGTCTTTTTGTTAGCTGAAAAATCTACTGCTGGTTAGAACCTTGCGGGGGTTAATTATCGTACACAGGACTTACGCAGGTACGCTATATATAGCGTGACCCAAGTTACGATCGCCCGTTCAAGAAAAGTGAGCGATCGTCGTAAGATTCAAATTGAACTGCCCAAAGAATCACCGACTTTCCTGTTAAACAAGTACGCAACGTATAGTTGGGTCTTTCAGTTCGTGTTTGAGGTAGTCTGACAGTAATTCCTGCTTTAAGTGGTCTACGGTTTTTTCAACCATTCGCGCTGTTTTTTTGAGGAAGTTATACGCTAAAATTGCACAAGCAATATGATTCCTTTGAATCAATGCTTTGCGGCATTGACAGGCTTCTATACCCTCTTGTAAGTCACTGTAATTGATTAAGTGCGATCGTACCAACTTTGCAGCGCCAAGCGGTGAACTTCCCGCCAGCTAATATTTTTAATTCTGGCAATTTCCGCGCAATCTTCGTATTCCGGCTGTACATTAACAATCGTTTCTCCCGACTTCGCAACTTTTATCTTGACTTCGCCGTATTCTGTTTTAACTGTCTGGATTTCTCGGGGTAAAATCGTTCTTTGTTGAGTCGATCGCCTAATTCCCAGAGTAGTAGTTTCGCGAAAGATAACTGCTTCGCAATCATCCTGAAATTCGGGATAACAAATCGCAGTTAACAAAACCCCCAGCCGCGACTTTTTCATCACAATTGGGGCAGTGAAAACATCCAGAGCTCCGGCGGCAAACAAAGCATCAAAAACATAGCCGATCGCCTGCGGACTCAAATCATCAATTTGCGTTTCCAATACCGTAATAATTTCTATGGAATTGGGCATTGGGAATTGGGCATTGGGCATCGGGAATGGGGAATTGTTTAAAAACTTCCCTCTTCCTTCTTCCCTCTTTCTGACATCCGTTACATCCTGTACAGTGCTCGTTGCCGAACTTGCTTGTGACTTCTCCCCAATCCAGAGGCGCAAAATATTAGGAATTGCCAGCATTCGAGAACCTGCACCCAAACCGATCGCCTGAATTTGCATCGGCGGTGGCGGGCCGAAAGCAGAGGCTAGAGTACAGGCGATCGCAGTTCCCGTAGGAGTGCACAATTCGCGATCGATCCCATTGCTATAAACCGGCACTCGGTGCGTTTCCCACAACCGCATCACCGCCGGCGTCGGCACCGCTAACTTACCGTGGGCTGCCTTCACCGTACCTGCACCAGTCGGCATCGCCGAAAAGTAAAACTCCTGAATATCCAACCAATCCAAACCCAAACAAGTACCGACAATATCAATAATTGCATCCGCCGCCCCCACCTCGTGAAAGTGAACCTCGCTTGGGGGGATACCGTGTACGGCAGCTTCTGCCTCTGCTAATTTGCGAAATACGGCCAAACTCCAAGCTTCCACGCGCGGAGGCAATTTTGCAGAGACGATGATTTGCTCAATTTGTGGCAAGTGGCGGTGATGAGTGTGGCTAATTTCGGCATCTGGTTCGCCGTGACTCTGAGAATGTTCTTCCCCGTGATGATGGTGGTGGCGGGCGTCAAAAGTCGAAGATTCCGTTTCCGAGGGATCGAGTTCGGTAGCGGAATTTTTGGGTTTTAACGACAAATCCGCAGCTAAATCTACATAAAATTTAGTTGCTTGTTGAGTATTCCGGTGGACTAATTCCGTCCGCAACTGGTACTCTGTCGAAATGCCGAGCAAATTGAGTTTTTCGATTAGGTAGTCTAAAGGAACGCCAGCGTGGATGAGAGCTCCGATGCACATATCGCCAGCAATGCCAGTTGGACAGTCAAAATAAGCTATTTTATTCATTGTTAACAATTAATTTTCAACATTGATTGTTTCACTGGATATTTCGATCGCCCACTTAGCCTGCAATATCTTAACATGGCAACTATTTATGAAGTGCATCCAGTTGCACCCCAAAGAGACCGGATCGAGAAGATTACAAAAGCTCTAAAAGATGGGGCCGTGATGCTTTATCCGACTGATACAGTTTACGCGATCGGCTGCGATATCAACTCCAAGTCTGCAGTAGAACGAGTCAGGCAGATCAAGCAACTATCCAATGATAAGCCTTTAACGTTCTTGTGTTCCTCTCTGTCAAATATCACCGACTATGCGGCAGTCAGCGATGAAGCATACAGAATTATCAAGCGGTTAATACCGGGGCCTTATACATTTCTGCTGCCAGCTACCAAGTTAGTGCCACGGTTGGTAATGAACCCAAAACGGAAAACCACTGGAATTCGCGTTCCCGACCAGCGGCTTTGTTTTACACTGTTGGAAGCTTTGGGAAATCCAATTATTTCAACATCCGCTCACATTACCACGGATGATGAAGGTGCAGCACCAGTCGCTGCATCTAAAGCAGAAAGCTTTGGCAAAGCTGAGCTGTTTGACTGTTTTTCAAAGCTAGTGGATGTCATTGTCGATGACGACTCCGATCCCGGATATCAAGTTTCTACCATTCTTGATTTGACACAAAGCGAACCGATTGTTGTTCGCCGTGGTTTGGGTTCGGAAGCTGTCGCCGTTTGGGAAAAAGATTAAAATTTTAAGGGGCTGGTTAAGCGCTTAATTCGCCCACAACCCGCCCCATTTTTTTAGTTCTAAACTGCTTTAAGCCTCTACCTTAACTCCTTTCCAAAAAGCAATATATCCGGCAATATTTTTAGCAGCATCTTTCGGAGTAGGATAGTACCAAGCAGCATCTTTATTAACTTGTCCGCCGACTTCGACACTGTAGTAACTAGCAACACCTTTCCAACCGCAAGTAGTGTGAGTGCTGCTGTCCTTGAAATACTCGCGGTTGATGGCATCGGCGGGGAAATAATAGTTGTTGTCTACAATTTCGCACTTGTCGCTCTCGGCCAAAACGGCACCATTCCAAATTGCTTTCGGCATCAGTTTTTCTGCTTAAATTGAGATTCTCAATTATTGTAACTGTATTTGTGCTCAAAAGGCATAGAATAGTTTAGAAGCCAACAACCAACTACTGCAAATGTCAGCGTCTAATCCGCCAATATCTTCTGTGCCGCTGCCCCTGGAACAAGCACTCAAACATTTTTTTGGCTATGACTCTTTCCGCCCGGGGCAGCAGGAAATTGTCGAAGCTGCTTTACAAAAACGGGATATGATGATTGTCATGCCGACGGGCGGTGGCAAGTCTTTGTGTTTTCAATTACCGGCACTGTTGAAACCGGGATTGACTGTGGTTGTTTCGCCGTTAATTGCTCTGATGCAAGACCAGGTGGAAGCTTTGCAGGATAATGGAATTGGGGCGACTTTTCTCAACAGCACTTTGAGCAGTCAGGAAACCCGATCGCGCGAAACTGCGATTCTCGAAGGTAAGATTAAATTGCTTTATGTTGCACCCGAACGCTTGCTGGGTGAGAGATTTTTACCATTTTTAGATATAGTAGCAAATAAGTTAGGAATTTCGGCATTTGCGATCGACGAAGCCCACTGCGTTTCGGAATGGGGGCACGACTTTCGACCCGAATACAGGCAAATGCAACGAGTGCGCGATCGATATCCCGACATTCCCATTATGGCACTAACAGCCACCGCCACCGAGCGCGTCCGCCAAGACATTATCCAGCAGCTAACTCTGCGAAATCCCTACATCCACGTCGCCAGCTTCAACCGCCCCAATTTATACTACGAAGTTCGCCCCAAAACCAAACACAGTTTTGCCGAAGTTTTGCAAATCATCCAAAAAAAAGGCGGTTCGGGAATTATCTATTGCCTCAGCCGCAAAAAAGTTGACGACGTTGCCTCTAAATTGCAACAAAGCGGCATCCAAGCTTTACCATACCACGCCGGCATGAACGATGTCGATCGCGCAACCAATCAAACCCGCTTCATTCGCGACGACGTGCAAGTAATGGTAGCCACAGTAGCCTTTGGCATGGGAATTAACAAACCCGACGTGCGGTTTGTAATTCACTACGACTTGCCCAAGAATCTAGAAGGATACTATCAAGAATCAGGCCGCGCAGGCCGAGACAACGAACCCGCCCATTGCAGCTTATTTTACGGCTACGGCGATGTCAAAACCATCGAATACATCATCGAGCAAAAACCCGATCCGCAAGAACAACGAATTGCCCGCCAACAGTTGCGCCGAGTAATCAACTATGCAGAATCCAGCGATTGCCGCCGCACAATCCAGTTAAGTTATTTTGGCGATTCATTCCCCGGAAACTGCGGTACTTGCGATAACTGTTGCAACCAAAAACCAGTAGAAGACTGGACAATTGAAGCACAGAAATTTCTTTCTTGCGTCGCGAGATGCCAAGAAAAATTCGGCATGAATCATATTATTGACGTGCTGCGCGGCTCAAAAAGTCAAAAAGTATTGCAATACCAGCACCACCAACTTTCTACTTACGGAATTGGCAAAGATAGAAGTGCTGATCAATGGAAAAAGTTGAGTCGCTCGCTGTTACATCAAGGTTTTTTAGACGAAACAACAGACGGGTTTCCCATTTTGAAACTGAATGAAAAAAGTTGGGAAATCATGAAACGTCAGCGCACAGTTGAAATCGCCATTGAACCGCAGCAGGAAGTACAGGGGAAAGTTCGTTCTTTGGCAGTAGAAGTAGAAGCTTTATTTACCATACTGCGGACACTACGCAAACAAATTGCCGACGAACAATTTGTGCCACCTTACGTAGTTTTTGCTGATAAAAGCTTGCGAGATATGGCAGAAAAACGCCCGCAAAATCTCAGAGAATTCGAGGAAGTTTACGGCGTTGGCAGCAACAAGCGAGATAAGTACGGCAAAGTTTTCTTGGAGGCCATACGCACTTTTTGCCAAGAACAAGGATTGCCAAGTGGTGCTGCATCTTCTGAGGTCGCTAATCTTCCCAATCTTGCTAACGTTGCGTCTTATTCGCAGATGCAAACCTGGGAATTATACCGACAAGGTTTGACAGTTCAAGGAATAGCCAATGCGCGGGGTATGAGTCCTAATACTATTTCTGGGCATCTGATAGAATTGATGGAAATGGGTAGGGAAGTTGATATAAATTTGTTGGTAGAATCGGAACGCCAGCAGGCGATAGTGTACGCAATTGAAGTTATGGGGGATGAGAAACTGAGAGCGATTTATGATTTTTTGGAAGAACGTTATACGTTTGAAGAGATTAAGTTTGTGCGCGCTTGGTGGCGCCAAAATTATGTCAGTTTTTAACCGCAGATGTAGGCAGATGAACGCTGATTGACGCAGATAATTAATGGATAGGAGGGGAAAATGAGAATTAAGAAAGTAGCTTTTTGCGATAATGTATTAGAGTGGCGTTTTGAACCAATCTATTTTTCTAATCTTGCCTTGTTAGTTGGGGTATCTGGCGTTGGCAAAACTCAAATACTTAAAGGAATTTTACGTTTAAAAGAGATAGCGAATGGTGCTTCGTTAAATGGCTTAGCCTGGGATATCACATTTTTTACAATCAACGATGTGGAGTACCAATGGCAAGGCGAGTTTGAAACAAAAAAAGTTCCTGTCCTAATTCCAGATGAGGAAGACGAAGCCAGTAACTTTAGGATTGTTCGCGAGCATTTATCTAGAAATGGGGATACAATTATCGAAAGAAACTCTACCGAAATCAAGTTTAAAGGAAACACAACGCCAAAACTATCACCGTTTCAAAGCGCTGTGCAAATCTTAAATCAAGAAGAAGATATCTTCCCAGTTCAGCAGGGTTTTAATAAAGTTATTTACAGTGATAACTATAGCTCTTTTAATGGAGGACTAGCTATACATCACAGGTTAATGTCAATATTTGCCTCAAGTAAAGTTTCATTAAAAATCAACATTTCATTGGATAGTATTAAAGCAAGTAATTTGCCAATCCTTCTAAAAATGGCTTTAATAGCCACCGATTATTTAGATGTGTTTGATAACATTAAGCGCACATTCAGAGATGTATTTGCTCAAGTTGAAGATGTTAAAATAGAAGCAGTAAAAGAGAATGATAGTCTATCATTTTCAGCTTATCCCGTGCAAATCAAAGAAAAAGGTGTCAATAATTGGATTTCTCAAAATAACATTTCGTCTGGAATGCTGAAAACGCTAATTCTTATTAGCGAAATCTACTTATCGCCAGAAGGGACTGTTATTCTGATCGATGAATTTGAAAATGCTTTAGGGATTAACTGTATCGATTTTGTTACTGATTTGCTCACGGAAAACCGAAATATTCAATTTATCCTCACCAGTCATCACCCTTACATAATCAACAATATCAGCATGGAATACTGGAAAATAGTAACTCGCAAGGGAGGTGTAGTAACGGTAACTGATGCTAAAGATTTGAACCTGGGAAAATCTAGACATCAGGCTTTTACGCAATTGATTAATCTCGAAGAATATAGCGAAGGAATCAAAGTTGGATGAATCTCTATTTTTTAGTCGAAGGGATGCAATCGGAGAGAAAAGTTTATCCAGCTTGGCTAAGTCATCTGTTGCCCGAATTAACACGAGTTCAAAGTTACGATGAGGTGAATGAAAAAAATTATTACCTGATTAGTGGCGAAGGATATCCATCATTATATGATTTTATTCCTCCTTCGATTGAGGAAATTAACTTAAGCGGCAAATACAACTATTTTGTCGTGTGTCTTGATGCCGAGGAAAATACTGTTTCTGAAAGGCACGCAGAAATTTATGATTTTTTAAATTAGGAAAAGCTAGTATTAAAAAATACAGAACTTGTGCTAATTGTTCAAAATCGCTGCTTGGAAAGTTGGCTGCTGGGCAATCGCAATATTTATGCAACACATTCTCAAAAGTTAATACATCCTAAGAATCAATTTTTATTAGATTATACTAAGTATTATAATGTTTCAGTTGACTGTCCTGAAAAAATGGGAAGATATCCAGATTTTAATACCCATGCTCAGTTTCATGGAGCTTATTTGAAAGTGTTATTTGAAGCTAAGAATACCACATATTCTAAAACAAGACCCGGAGATGTACTCAAGCCATTTTATTTGGAACAGCTATTGACAAGAATTCAAGTTCAGCCTGAACAACTGACTACTTTTCGTCAGTTTATCGATTTTTGTAATATAGTTAAATCCAAATTGCCAAGTTAAACGCAACAATTGTAGGAATTACGTACAACCTCTATCTGTAGGGTTCCATGCACACCACACCGAGAGCGCTATAAGTAGCGCGTCACAACACTTGGGCTTCTCTGTGTTCCGCCTGCAACCTACACTTTAGAATTGTACAATAAATAGTTGACTTCGTTAGCCAACCATTCGTTAAACAGATTGTGCAATATTTCTTGATACCGTTCAGGGGTTAATTCCGCCGGGAGAAACTTTTCAACCAGGAACAAGTGATATCCTAGCTCTGTTTCAATTGGACGAATCACTTCTCCGGGTTTAGCGCTAAATACAGCGATGGCTATGTCGGGTTTTAAACCCCACCGATAAACCTTGCCTTCGCAACCGCATATATGCCGACGATTTTCGTCAATATCGTAAAGGTGAGCGGCATCAAAAAAGCTGATTTCTCCTTCTTGAATTTGATAAAAGAGTTCCTGAGCAAGCTGGGGGTTAGCCACAATTATTTGATAAAGAATTATTTGATCGAATTGCAATTTGTTTTGAACAAAAATCTTTTCTACTTCTTTGCTGAACAAGTGTTCTGCTAGTTTTTTGCTGAGGAGCCGATCGCCAATTCCGGCTTCTAAATCTTCTACAGAAATCATCTGATCGACCAGCCAAGCAATCGTGTCCGCCGCTTTCTCCAAACGCTTCTCGCGGCGGAGTTGGTCGCCCACAGCTTGAATTTCGTCGGGAGTCACAATTAACCCCCGTTCCCGGGCTGCTTTCTCAATAACTTTTTTCTGCAAAACCTTTTGACTAAATGTTTTTAATTGCATCTCTTGTCTGAGTAGTTCGATGATTTCACTTGCTTCAATCAAGGGACCGTAAAAATCCTTCATCTTTCTCTCTCAACCTATATAACTTTATTAACTTCATCCTCCGACGCTACCCGCCGGTAATTAGCGTTAATAATTTAACGCTTGGCTACAAGATGTCATTTGGCAAACTAATAAAATCAGCATTGCTCAAAGTTGTTGCACCCGCTGCGTTAACTGTTCCCAAAACAACAGCTAAAATGCGATCGCCATTATTTGAACTAAACTTGACCAGAGTCGAGTCTGTCGTACCGTCACCATCCGTATCAAACGCGACGAGTGTCAAGTCTGTTACCGAAAGTCCCCCTATCAGCCCAATTCGATCGCCTTCAGCGGGATTGAAATCCACGACTCGATCTGCTAACAATGGATTAGCTGCTGCACTAGCTGTTTCGGGTCTAAAGGCAAAGGTATCAGCGCCGCTACCTCCAATCAATGTATCGCTTCCGAAGTCGCCGCAAAGAAAATCGTCGCCGTTGCCGCCAATCAGTAAATCCTGACCTTTTCCTCCCCGCAAAGTGTCGTTTCCATCGCCTCCATCGATCGCATCGTCACCTCTGTTACTTGTGACAATATCGTCGCCGCTTCCTGCAAAAATTTGATCGATCTCGCTACCGCAAATAATCACATCGCTGTCGCTGGTGCCCAGCCAATATCCGTCGCCGTTGCTGTCGTAGCTGATAGTTAATGCGCCAGGATAGTTTTCTGGGGCGATCATTTCTGGAGGGGGGGTTGTCTCAGCATTGCTGTTGTTCGTATTGTGAGCGGGAAGTGCGATCGAATTATTGCTGTTACCGTTATCTGTGGGATTAGAAGTTATCGCGCTGCTGTCACCACCACCCGTACCGATCGCATCCTCATTATTTGAGGGTGTTGGCGGTGTTGGCGGTGTTGGCGGTGTGGGTGTTGGCGCTGTGATATTAATTACCGGTGCAGAGCCTGTAGTAGCCGGAGCAGGCGCAGGTGCAGGTGCAGGTGCAGGCGCAGGGGCCGAAGCTGTGGCGCTAGTAGTTGGCGGAGTATCTAAACCGCTGCTAGCTGAGGCGCTCGCACTGCTAGAAGTGTCGCCGGGAGCCGATGCTGTCTGAGGGCTGCTGCTGTTCCCTGTCGGAGAAGTCGCTGTCGCGCTGCTGCTGGCACCGCTGCTGTCTCCTAACGGTGCAGGTGCTGGTGCAGGCGCAGGTGCAGGTGCTGGCGCAGGTGCAGATGCTGGTGCTGGGGCCGAAGCTGTGGCGCTAGTAGTTGGCGGAGTATCTAAACCGCTGCTAGCTGAGGCGTTGGCACTGCTAGAAGTGCCACCGGGAGCCGATGCTGTCTGAGGGCTGCTGCTGTTCCCTGTCGGAGAAGTCGCTGTCGCGCTGCTGCTGGCACCGCTGCTGTCTCCTAACGGTGCAGGTGCTGGTGCAGGCGCAGGTGCTGGTGCAGGCGCTGGTGTTGATGCCGGGGCCGAAGCTGTGGTACTTGTCGTCGGAGAAGCCCCCGACGAGGCTGTAGCTGTAGCGCTGCCGCTGCTCGAGGTGGCTCCCGGAGTATAGACTGTTTGGCTGCTGTTGCTAGATGCTCCCGTTGGAGAAGTACCTGTCGCACTACTTGTACTCCCTGCACCGCTGTCGGAAGTGGATGAAGTGGATTGGGCAGAACTGCTGCTGCCTCCTGAAGCCTCGCTGGGAGTATAAATATTAGAATTGTTAGCTGTTGGGGCTGATTCTGAAGATGCTGAATAGTTAATAGGTTCACTACTACTTGCACCAGTTCCACCCTCTAACAAGCTAGAGCCACTTGGACTGCTGCTACCGACCGTTAGGGTAGGAGGAGCAGATGCGTCTAATAGAGGCATCGCTGTTAATCTCCTTAAAATTTGTTTTAAGCTGGATAAATCAACTGAAGATTGCTCTGGGTCAAAGCAATGGAGCTATACATTTTTATTGTGATTTCATTACCCTATCGAGATAAGAAAAATTATTTAATTTCTCTTATTCACGGAATATAGTTTGGGAAATTGGGAAATGACCCCGGAGTGTAGGCGATCGCAAATACCTGACCGTAAGCAACCGCTAGAGAACCACCGTAAGGCGAAGATACTGCCCAAGACTCAGAATTAGCAGCAGTTGAGGTGAATGCACCGCTCGCTGAGCCGAAAACACTGATATCGACTGAAGCAAAACCGCCAACAATATTGCCTTTGTGAGAAACTTTCTCCAAATATGTCAAATCCTCAATTGTCATTGATTTTTACCTTTATCTGATTACTCTTCTTGGATACGGCTGTAATCTGGACGAAAAAACTGTGTAATTCTATCGTTCCGCTGCCAGCAGTCGGACTTGTTTAACTAGCAGCGGGCGACTGATTCCTAATTAACTGGAAACCGATACGGAAAATGCACCGGATGAACTCGAAAAAGGAGTCGTAAATGTGTCGCTAGCTGCCTTGGTAAATGAGTCAAAACCGATCGCGCCGGCATTAGCGTCGGCTACCGCTACGTTACCAATTGCTAGACCAGCAGTAAATGAACCGAAGTAAACTTGGCCGAGAATCAAATCAAATTCAGTGAAACCGCCTTCGATTCGGGTTGCTTCGGACACAACTTCTACATGATTCAGATCAGAAATAATCATGGTTTTTTCCCTTTACTATTGCAGGTGTGTTCGACTCAAAAACTGTGTAATTCTATCGCTCCGCTGCCAGCATTTGGGGCTTATTTAACTAGCAACGGGCGACAGATTTCTAACTGGAAACCGATACGGAAAATGCACCGGATGAACTCGAAAAAGGAGTCGTAAATGTATCGCTAGCTGCCTTGGTAAATGAGTCAAAACCGATCGCGCCGGCATTAGCATCTGCTGCAGCTACGTTACCAATTGCTAGACCAGCAGTCAGCGAAATGAAAGAAACTTGGCCGAGAATCAAATCAAATTCAGTGAAACCGCCTTCGATTCTGGTTGCTTCGGAAACAACTTCTACATGGTTCAGGTCTGAGATAATCATGGTTTTTTTCCTTGTTTGTTAACTGCTTGCTCGAAGCAATCTTGTTTGCTTTCGATGTACCTAATATATCTGGACTAATTAGAGCTGTGTTGCCAATTTGGCAGATTTGTGGAAAATTTAAATGTAAAGTTAACTTCATAAATATTTGTAACTTTTTTTTTTCAAAAGCTACAGAAAATCGATGTATTTTGACAGAGAAAAACCAGCCTCGTTTTATTGTCTATTGACGAGACTGCAAGATTGTAGTATTGGGCTCAATTGATAACTTGTATTGACAAAGACTGCCCCGGCCAAACCGCAGAAATTACAGGTCAGTTTGTCTTTTTTTACCACCTAACAAATTATCAGGTCCGATGGCCACAGCGTGTTGCCATTTTGGCATATTTATCGGAAATCAGAATGTAAAGATAACTTGAGGAAATTTTGTTAAGAGCGAGAGCGAAAACTGTGGTGTGCCTACTTAAAAACCCGATCGCCCGCGGTGAGTCAACCAAAAAATTGGTACACCCAACGCCCGCAATCGGGTTGTCGGTCTCTCGACTAAATTACTTACCCGCCCAATTAAACCAGCGCGTCTTACATCCAGCCCAAAATCCTTGATTGTGAACATCAACCCCCGGCGCCGAGATATTTAAACCTGCGCCGGCTACTTCAGCTACAAAACCTGCGGTATCTGAGTGCAACTCGCTACCCATCGGAATTGCATCACCCCCTCGAACTCCGGCTCGTTTTTCCCTCACCACTTCCACATAATCTAAATCCGCAATTTTGCCCAATGCAGGCTTAGTTTCGGATTTACTCGACTTGCTGATTTGACTGTTTTCCTTAAGCAAGCGGTTGGAAGTACGGTAAGGGATGTAGTCGAGAGGGTTGTAACCCGTGCACCGCAAAAGTAAAAAACAAGCCCAAGAATACTTTCCTGCCAGGATGGCTGAAATTATCTCATCCAATTGTTCTGGTTTGATTCCAATTTGAGAATGATTGGCAGAATTGTGGAATTGGGAAGTCATTATTTTATCCTGTTTTGTGTATAGAGAGTGACAAAGGACAACAACCACTTAACTAAGTTCTACAAACTCATGCCGCCTTTTTGTAGCTGCTTGAGAGGGTCAAGCAAAATGTCGGCTATGCTGCGCTGGCGAATGACAATTTCTGCTGTAGCTGTTTGGCCAGCTTTGAGTTTCCAGGTTTGATTTTTGGCTTTCACTGAGTCTCGATCGATACTCACTTCCACCCGGTAAAAAACACCCAATCGCTCGTCTGTTTTGGCATCCGGCGAAATAGATAAAACTTTTCCCGGAATCACGCCGTAATTTTGATAAGGAAAAGCATCGAATTTGACTTGCACCGGCATTCCGGTTTTGACAAATCCCGCTTCTCGGTTCGGTAAACTGACTTCCAGCACCAGAGGAGCCTGATTCGGAGTCATTTCTGCAATAGTTTGACCCGGTTGAACTACTTCGCCAGTGTTGTGAATGTTGAGTGCGGAAATGACTCCGCTGACGGGTGCGTAGAGAAATCTTTGTTTGAGCTGATTTTTTGCTTGAGCGAGCAGGGTTTGGGTTTCGGCAATTTTGGATTTGACTTGATTTAATTGCATTTCCAACTGCTGAATTTTTTGCTCTTTTTCTAACTGCGTTTGGCGCGCTGCGGCTTGTTTGCTGGCGGCTTCGGCTTGCAGTCGATCGACTTCTGCCAGTTGTTGGGTTAATTCACCTTGGGCTTTAGAAATGGCGCTTGTTCGATCGCGCAAATTTTGCTCGACTTCAAACAGCCTTTCCTTAACCCCAGTTGCATCAGACAGTTGACTCCTGATCGCAGCACTTTGCCTGTCGCGAACGGTTTGCTCGACTTCAAAGGCGCGATCGTCAGCCTGAGTTGTCTCCCCCAACTGGCTTCTAATAACGGCATTTTCACTTTCTCGCAGAGCTTCCTCAGCTTGAAACAATACGTCTTTTGACAGTGCTCCTTCATCTACCAAAGGTTTGAGACGCGCGATCCGCTCTTTGTGAGCAGTCACTTTTGCTTGCAACCCGGCCAGCAATTCTTGAGTCTTGCGTTGCAACGGTTTCACCTGATCGCGCCGCCCTTGCTGCGAGTTAATATCTGTTTTCAGTTGCGAGAGCAAGTCTTGCACATTCTTTTCCAGAGGTTTGATCTGTTGCTTGCGCGCTTGCTGAGACACTAAATCTGCTTGCAATTGCTCGATTTGAGACTGCGTGGTGGCGGCTGAAGCGCGAGCACGGGCGATCGCAGCTTCAGCCCCCCGCTGGTCGGCAGCAGCAATAGCTTGGCTCGCTTCAACTTCCAGTCGAGTTCTCTCGATCGAACTCATCTCTTGCATCAATTGAATCCGATAAGCGTCCAGAATTTTCTCAAGACGCTCCACCTCGCTCTGGGCATTCGACGGGTCTAACTCGGCCAATAATTGTCCAGCTTTGATTTTTTGACCTTCTTTGATAGCGAGGTTAATAATTTTTCCCGTCTCCGTCGGGTGAATTTTGTAAACAGCGCCTTTGGGAACTAATTTGCCCTGAGCATGACCAACCTCGTCAATTTTTCCCAAAGTTGCCCACGCTCCAAAAGCTACGGAAAAAACCATTCCTCCTAATATCAAACGCTGCGGAAAAGATACTGGTGGCTGGTCGAGTACCGAGTGCAAAGAAGTAGACCAATTATTCGCCTCAGGCTGCCGTAACTTGGTAATATTGATACCGTCATTAGTTTGAGAAGAGCGATTTTGAGGTTCGACAACTTCTAAAGATCGGTCTTTTTTTCTGGGTTCGTTTTCTTGCCTAGAAGCTACGCCTCCATAGACTTCACCTATTTCGTTAGGAGCGTGGCCTAATTCTTTGACATCTTCTGAAAACATTGTATTTCCTCCAAATTAGTCTGTTGACTGTTGGCAGTTGGCAGTTGTTAGGAGCGATCAGTCAGGAGTCAGAAGTTAGGAGTCAGGAGTCAGGAGTCAGGAGGAATTGAAAACTATCTTTAGTCTTGTGTTGGGTGCTAATGACTAATGACCAATGACTAATGACTAATGACTAATGACCAATGACTAATGACTAATGACTAATAACTAATGACTAATGACTAATGACTTAAATATCGAGTTGTTGCTGAGCGAGGTGATAGTAAAGTCCGCGTTCAGCCATCAATTCGTCGTGGTTGCCTTGTTCGGCTAAAATGCCTTTGTCTAGAACCAAAATTCGATCGGCATTACGCACCGTAGACAACCGATGAGCGATAATAAACGCAGTGCGATCGCGACTAATGCGGGCGAGATTTTGCTGAAACCTGCGCTCAGATTCGGTATCCAGCGAAGAAGTTGCTTCATCCAAAACCAAAATCCGGGGATCGCCCAAAAGAGCGCGGGCGATCGCAATTCGCTGTCGCTGGCCCCCAGACAAACTCGTACCCCTTTCCCCCACAGGAGTTTGATAACCCAGCGGCATATCTTGAATAAAAGCATGAGCTTCTGCTAGCTTCGCCACTTCTATCGCCTCTTCCAAGCTTGCAGAAGCAGCATCGTTTCCGTTTTTATACAGCGTAATATTTTCCAAAATCGTTCCCGAAAACAAGAAACAATCTTGAGGAACAACACCCAACTGAACTCGCAGCGACTGCAAAGAAATGTGCCGAATATCGTGGCCGTCAATTGTCAGCCGCCCCTTTTCTGGATAATAGAAACCTTGCAGCAGCTTCACCAAAGTGCTCTTACCCGAACCGCTGCGGCCGACAATTGCCACCGTTTCTCCAGCTTGCACCTCAAAGCAAAGATTTTGCAGCGTATTGCGTTCCTCATCCTGAGCATAACGGAAAGAAACATTGTCAAACTTGACGTTTCCCTGAATGCGAGGCAGCACCAACATTGGCTTGTAAGGGCTTTCTTCAGGTTGGGCAGAGAATACATCATCCAAACGCTCGATCGAAACCAGCACTTCTTGAAACTCATCCCAAAGTCCCACCACTGAAAGCACAGGAGAAATCACGCTCCCAATCATCATATTAAAAGCCACAAATTGACCGATCGTCAACTCGTCTTGAATCACCAACATTGCCCCGTACCACAGCAAAGCCGTGCTGCCCAAAGTATTAATCCCACCCCCGATCACCTGCAAAGAATTAGCCAACTTCTGCCCGCGAAATTTAGCATTAATCATGGAGGTTAATTGGTCTTCCCAGCGCCAGCGCATTTCTCGCTCAGCAGCAGTTGCCTTAACCGTCGCCACCCCAGTAATCATTTCCACCAAAGATGAATTTTGCTTGGCACTTTCGGTAAAAACCTCCCGGGACACTTTTCGCAGAAAGGGAGTTGCGACTAAAGTCAAAATCACGATCGGCGGAATCAACGCCAGCACCAACAAAGCCAGACGCCAGTTATAGTAAACCATCAGTCCGATGTAAACTACAGCCATCAAAGCATCCAACCAAGCCGTAATAGCTTGGCGAGTCAAAAATGCCTGAATTTTTTGATTTTCCTGAACCCGCGTCAAGATATCGCCCACCTGACGAGATTCAAAAAACTTGATCGGCAAACTGAGAGTGTGACTGATAAAGCCGCTAATTAAAGTCAGGTCAATGCGGTTTGACAAATAATCCAGCAAATACTGTCTCGTTGCACCCAACAGCGTTCGCCAAACACTAAACAGCAGCAGTCCGATCGCAAAAACGTGCAGAGTTACTATGCTTTTGCTGACAACTACTTGGTCGAGAATTACTTGGGTAAATAGGGGAGTAACTAGACCAAATATTTGGAGCAACAAGGAGAGGATCAGAATTTGGGCGATCGCAGCGCGGTAGGGCCAGACTATGCCAACAAAATTTTTAAGTTTGATTCCTTGATGTTCGGCACTATGGTTGCGGTAGAGTTCCGCTGTCGGGTCTAAAATTAGGGCGTACCCAGTCCAATTTTCGGTAAAAGTTTTAATGCTCATCCACCGCTTGCCAGCCGCCGGATCAGCCACTAAAACCTCTTGATTTTTAAAGCGGTAAACTGCCACGTAGTGATTGCCTTGCCAGTGAGCAATCCAGGGATTTTGATTTCGCAGCGGAGTTAAAGAAGCTCGCACGGGACGGGTTTGAAATCCCATCCTTTCCCCTGCTTTTGCCAGACTCTTGAGCGACGCGCCGCTGCGGCCGATTTCGGCCAATTCGCGCAAGTAATTTAGGCTGAATTTTTTACCCCAATATTCGCTAATCATCGCTAAGCAAGTAGCTCCACAATCTGCTGCGCTCTGTTGTTGAATGAAGGGGTGTCTGCTGCTCAACCAGCGCCGCTGCTTGGGTTTGGGGAAGCTGATGATTCCGGTTGCGGGTTTTTGCTGAGGAACTGCGGTTAATTTTGAGGGCTCGGTTTGTGAGGTAGATCGGGCATCTTGGGGCGGCGTTACTAAGCTTAAAATTGGAGGTTTGCGGATGATTTTAGGGCGGGAATTGCTTTCGGAACTAATTGTGGCTTTGGCGATTTCCCACTGTTCGCTGCTAAGCTGGTAAATTAGCAGATCTGTTACCGCTATCCAGTCGCTCTTTACGTCTGAATGTTCCCAGTTACTGCCGATCATTGGCGGTGCTTGACCTTGAATTTGACCGCTGCGGAGCCAAAAATGATTGTTGGAGTTTTGGCAATGCTCAGCAATGGAAACTCCGGCAGGAATTCGGCTTTCTTCTATGTAAGGAAGTAAGTGCGGCCACAGAAGCTGTTGTTGGTGGGGAGGGAGCGATCGCAAATCTGTTTGTGTCTTGAAAAATATTAACCGCTGTCGCTCTTGAAATTCTTGCTGCAAGTGCTGTTGCAGTTGCGGGAACTCTTCTAAAACAAGCTGCATTGTTGTGGCCGCAATTCGAGCGATTTGGCAAGTGCCGGCCGCAATTGCCCTGTAAGGCAGTCCGCTTTCAATAAATCGGTTATCTGTCCCAAATATTGCTCCGACTTCCAGTACCACCGCCGAAATCTCCTGCTGTTGAGACGGTTCTACCGCTAGCAGCCTGACTCTTCCCTCGCAAACTAAATAAAAATTGCGATCGCTCTGTTCTTTTTCAACGAAATTGTTGCTATCTGATGTTTGATATTGAGTGATTTCATCTCCGAGCTGAAACTCGCAAATTTCACAGGCTGTATTTAATTTCGCCACTAATGTCGGCCCTGCACCGACTTCCTCGAAAATTTTCTGAATAGCCGGGAAATTTTCCATGGCTTCTCGGGTTTTAACTATGTGATTTTTAACCCCTAAATTTTTTTGCATACCTCACCCTGTCAAAAAATTGTTTCAATTTTTTTGAATTACAACTAACCCGGCTATGAGCAATTTTTATTGGTTTAGTTGCAATTTAGTTGGCTTAAAAACTGTTTGTCGATATTTCCGACTAACCCCCCTTAGTTACGCCATCCCTTCAACGCCTTTAGGATATATAAAATTGCGTTTTTTCAGGATTTTGTGGTGATTACGTAAGTTTGGTTTTGGCTGGCTCCCAGTTTAACTTACAAAATCGTGATTTTGGCTACCTGTAAGGGCAATCTTTACCTAATCTTTATAAATCTACCGTATTATTACGGGATAATTATGAAGATTTTGTGAAGGTGGGGAGGCCAATGTTCTGCCCGGTATACGTATATCTACGTAAAAACTTCCATTCAGGATGCAAAAAACTATCAATTTTCGGCGCTTGTTTGTGAAGTCCAGGGCCCGATCGTGGTAAAGAAATATTGATTGCTGTTAGTTTGTAGCAGCAATTAAAGCAATTAATTCACCATCTAATCTGCGTATGTAACCCAGGGTAAAAGCATCTCAATCCGGCTTGACATAAGAACTCAGAGGAATCTAATGTAGAGTCAATGAAACAAAAACGGAAAACTCGAATCATATAATTGTTGTCCATACTCGTCCGCTTCATTTTTTGTCGGAGACTACGTTTGTAAGTCGGTTCGCGATTGAGGGCATTGAGAGCAATGCGGCGGAGGAGAGAAAAATTATGGGGACTTTGGAAAGAGCGAATCCCGCAAGAATCTTCTGCAAAAGTACAATAAGCGTGCCCAGTGAGCCTGGTTTTCCATCCCCCAATGTTTTGGGATCTCGACCTAAAGGTTGAGCATCACTGTCTAAACAAGTCAGATAAAACTGAACTTCACGGGTGGTTTGATTCCAAAGATGACGCACCCGGACAACCATAACAACACTCTGAAGTCCTGCCGATAGTCGAGGCTGGTAAATAACACCAATCGCAGCAACTGGGACAGACCAGACTTGACGAATTTCCGTGCGATAATGTCCTTTTTCAATGCGTTGTTCATAACTGACATCAACAGAATGAAAATTCTGTGCAGAAACTTGTTTAAACCATTGTTCCACCTGATTGATGGTAGAGAGTGGGGTGATTTGCCTTGAGTGCCCGAACATAATCAGCTTTCTTGTCGATAATCTTTTTGGCCATCTCGCTCTGTCTCCCCATGCCATCAATGGTGATAATAGAGCCTGTAATATCTAGTAATTCTAATAATGCTGGAAGAGCAGTAATTTCATTAGATTTATCTTCTACCTTCCTCTGTGCCACAGCTAAATTTTGTTGGCTGGCAAGGGCACTAATCACGTGTAGTGCTGATGAACCGCGATTGCGGTCGTAAGAACCCCTAATCGTCTTTCCGTCTATGGGAATTATCTCTCCTTTCATCTTTGTAACCAGAGTTTCTACCCATTTCAAGAAACAACCATTCAATTCTTCTGGGTTGATGAACTCAAATACCCGTCGGAAGGTGTCATCTGGGGGGATTCCATTGGATAACGCCAAAAACTCTTGTAACCACTGTTGCTTGCTGAACCCGTAATTTTCTATGTCTTCCCATCCTTGTTGCGCTCCGGCTATGACTGCGAGAATCGCAATTATCAAAATGTCTGGGAGTTGATGTTTCTTAGTCCGCTCTACTCTTGGGTCTTTGATGTCTCCAAAATGCTCCACTAAGCTCTGTTGCATAGCTCCAATGGATGCTACTTCTGGAGGCTTTCTCTGAGGAAAAAAACTTTGCTTAGCCTCGGCTGATTTAGTAGTATTAAATCCTTCCGACATAAAACTTAATTTATTGAGTTTTTCAACGGCAGTATTGTTGTTATCACACTTATCTTGCTCTGATGTCAAGTACGTTTTTTACCAGGTCACTTATGCTGATATTCTTTGATTTGTCAAGTTCATATTATACCAAATCAGATGAGCTTACCCTCGGTATGTAACGGATTAAAGTAAAGTGGAAAATTCTGCTGTTGATAACGGCCTTTCATTGGGGAGTGACTTCTGTGAAGACCCAAACCCATCACTATCGCTACCCATCACTATCCGTCTAAACCGCGATTAAAAGTATCGGTTTCTGTGCTTAACGAATTTTGTGCGATCGCAGTCAGTGTATTTGCTCTCCAAAAGCATGGGATAGTTTAGAATCCAACAACCAACTACTGCAAATGTCCGGGTCTAATCCGCCAACATCTTCTGTGCCGCTCTCCCTGGAACAAGTTCTCAAACATTTTTTTGGCTATGACTCTTTGAACCCGGGGCAGCAGTAAATTGTCGAAGCTGCTTTACAAAAACGGGATATGATGATTGTAATGCCGACGAGCAGTGGCAAGTCTTTGTATTTTCAATTACGGGCACTGTTGAAACCAGGATTGACGGTGGTGATTTCGCCGTTAATTGCTCTGATGCAAGACCAGACTGTTGCGGTGAGTCATTAACGCAGAATCCAGCGATTGTCGCTGCACAATCCAATTAAATTATTTTTGGGATTTATTTACAGGAAATTGTGGCAATTGCGACAACTGTTGCCATCAAATACCAGTAGAAGACTTGACAATTGAGGCTATAAAATTTCTTTCTGGCGTGGCGCGGTGCAAAGAAAAATTCGGCATGAATCGCATTATATAGCAATCCTTGCAAGAGTCGTAAATTTTTTACCCCACCCCAACCCTCCCCGAATCCGCTCTCAAGGAGTAAGAAATTCACAAATGATGCGAGGATTGCTATAGACGTGCTGCGCGGTTCTAAAAATCCAAAAGTTTTGCAAGGCCAGCACCACCAACTTTCTACTTATGGAATTGGTCAAGACTGAAGTCTACACGATTTATGGGAGGAAGGCTACTCTTCGGCACATCTTAGCCGTATCATCTGTTGTTTAGTTCACCCTACTTCATGCCGTTTCACCGGAGTTCGGCTCAATCAAGGCAACTGCTAGTAATTGAGCAGCCTGCACGTTACTCATTGCGACTTCCCAAATGCCTTTTGCACAATAGCTGTAAAAGTCACGAACAGGCAGAAACAATGAAAGCTACTGGTAAGGTGTATACAATTGATTTGGCTGGAAATCAGTATCAAAGCCCTCGCTACTTGCAAAGTCGGGCCAGGATTAACTCCCTCATCGACCATTATATGTCATTGGAAGTTTTGAGCGATCGACTTTCCGATCTACCCCAGCAATTTTCCGCCCCGCATCCCCGCCCTTGGGAGCCCATAGATTGGCAAGGAATCAATCGCGACCAAATTATTGGTGTCAAGCCAGAAATATTTTTACAAATTTTGGCAAGTGCGGCAGAAATTGAAGCTCCCATCCGCAGCTACGGTAGAGAAAGTTGGTGCTATTTACAGCATATTTATCCGCAAATGGCGCGGTTTATGGGAGGAATTTTTGATGACAATGGCAACATTTTAGAGATAGGTGTCTGGGAAAAAGAAGAACGCCAACATTGCCCGACATTTAGGAAAATTTACCAGCAACTTACAGCAGAAAAACTGCAAGTTAAACCTAACTCTGTGAATGGCTGTCAATCCACAGGTGACGCTTGGCAAGATACTTACAAACACGTGATTAGTCGCCTGAGTACCGAGTGGGGAGCTACTTCGGTTTATTTATGGTTGATGGTACACTCAACTGGAGCGTTGCAACAGGCAATTTCCCAGCCTTTACAGGATGAAATCAATCATTTGGCTAAGTTTTGGGGTTTCAGCCGTTGGGCATTCTCCCAGAGTTATTTCAATCAACTGAAAGGCTCTACCAAAAACCTGATTGCTTTGCTGAAACACCATCAGATTGAACGCACGCACGGCAATGATGTGTTTAATACTTCACTCAGTCTCAAACAGATTTCTTTGGTGTTGGAATTGACTTTTACATTCACGCGAGTGATGGTGCGGCTGCGGCGCTGGAACCGCGAACTCAGTCGCAGTTATCTCAGACATTTGTTTGGCACAGCACCGATGGTGGATGCACCGCGCAAGGTCGCTTAAATAGGACTTATGCAAGGGAGCAATTTTTACACTATTTGTGGGGATAAGGTGCGGTGTGCTTCGCCCTACAGATAGTGTCTGTGGGTAAGTCCTGTTAACAAAATTAAACCCGAATTGCAAAATTAAACGCTCGCACTTCAGAGACAATCCAAATTAAAAGGTAGTATAAATCATGCAAATTACGATCGCCCTTCCCGACAATCTCCCCCTGACTGAAGCCGATGTGCGAATAGAATTGGCGATCGAACTTTATCAGCAGCACAGCGATCGTGACTGAAATATTGAAGTGCGATCGGGCGTCATTTTCAAGTTTTATGGTTTAGCTTGTGGTTCCCACTTACAGATAGACTCTGGCTTGAGAGGACAAGTCTTGGGTGCGATCGGATTTCCGCTGAGATGGAGTTCTCTCAGGTTAGTCAAGGATTCCAACGGTTTGATGTCGCTGATTTGACTGTTGGCAAGGATGAGCCAGCTAAGGTTACTTAAGGATTCTAGCGGTTTGATGTCGCTGATAGGATTCTCGCTAAGGGAGAGCAATCTCAGGTTAGTCAAGGATTCTAGCGGTTTGATGTCGTTGATTTGATTGTTGTCGAGGGTGAGCCAACCAAGGTTAGTCAAGGATTCTAGTGCTTTGATGTTGTTGATTTGATTGTTGTCGAGGGTGAGCCGAGTCAGGTTAGTCAAGGATTCTAGCGGTTTGATGTCGATGATTTGATTGTTGGCGAGGCTGAGCAACTCAAGGTTTGTCAAGGATTCTAGCGGTTTGATGTCGTTGATTTGATTGTTGTCGAGGCTGAGCAACTCAAGGTTTGTCAAGGATTCTAGCGGTTTGATGTCGTTGATTTGATTATTGGCGAGGCCGATCACAGTCAGGTTAGTCAAGGATTCTAGCGGTTTGATGTCACTGATTTGATTGTTGGCAATGCCGATCCGAGTCAGGTTTGTCAAGGATGCTAGTGGTTTGATGTCGCTGATTTGATTGTTGTCGAGCCAGACCCAAGTCAGTTTAGTCAAGGATTCTAGCGGTTTGATGTCGCTGATTTGATTGCTCAGGAGGATGAGCCGAGTCAGGTTAGTCAAGGATGCTAGCGGTTTGATGTTGCTGATTTTATTGTCAATGAGTCTGAGTCCCCTGAGACTCGAAAGTTTCCGATCTGCCGCCTCGCACTCATTAGTCTCTGCTTTCTTCAACAGCACATCAACAGTATGTTTAAGTTCAGGACTCAAATCAGCTTTTTGGCGACACCAATCCGCAAATGTTCTGTTTCCCGATCGCACTTCTGCGGCTTTCACAGAAAGTACATTTCCAGATAATGCTACGATCGCACTTAAAGCAATTACTATTAACCTTGATAAATTCATGTATTTCTGTGCAACTATAACTGTCATCATTTTGTATCTCTAATTATCTAAATAGACAACGGCAGGTTGACAAACTGTCACGACAATGCAACAAAGTTGTAAAATACCTGTGATATTAAACTTATACTGAATAATTTTATCTCCGAAAACTCAGGAAAATACCCTATGAACGGCCCAGCATCTTACGCATCATCTCAAATGACCGATCGCGATCGCGCTAACCTCAGCCGCCTGATCGATTACACTTCCATTCAATCGATACCCGAATTTTGGGCGATCGTCAAACAACAATTCGGTCAAACCGTCGCCCTCCACGACCCCCACAGCCAGCCCGAAATCAAACTCACCTACACCGACCTCTACCAGCAAATCCAGCAATTCGCCGCCGGCCTCCAAGCCCTCGGCATCGAACCAAATCCAGGAGAACCCATCCCTCCCCGCGTCGCCCTCTTCGCCGACAACAGCCCCCGCTGGCTGATAGCCGACCAAGGTATCATGATGGCCGGGGCAGCCAACGCCGTTCGAGGCGCCACCGCCGACCCCGAAGAACTTTTGTACATCATCCAAGACAGCGGCAGCACCGCCTTGGTAGTCGAAAACCGGGCATTACTCAAAAAACTGCAACACCGCCTCCCGGATTTGCCCATCCAACTCATCGTCCTCCTCTCCGACGAAGAACCGGAAACCAGCCAAACCCTAAGCACAGTCAAATTTTCCCAAGTCATGACCACAGGGGCAAACCGCCCCCTCAAACCCACCAACCACAAGCCTCAAACCCTCGCCACCCTCCTCTACACCAGCGGCACCACCGGCAAACCCAAAGGCGTCATGCTGACTCACGGCAACCTGCTGCACCAACTCACCACCTTGGGCACAGTTCTCCAGCCCGAAGCCGGCGAATCTGCCCTCAGCATTCTGCCCAGTTGGCACGCCTACGAACGCAGCGTCGAATACTTCCTGCTTTCCCAAGGATGCACGCAAATTTACACCAATATTCGCTATTTCAAGCAAGACTTTAAAACTTACAAACCCCAGTACATGGTCAGCGTTCCGCGCATCTGGGAATCGATTTACGAAGCCGTCCAAAAGCAATTTCGGGAACAGCCACCTAACAAACAAAAATTGGTGGATTTCCTGTTATCTGCCAGCCAGCAATACATAGAAGCCCGCCGCATTTGCCAAGGATTAACTCTCAGTTTGAAACCGGCTTCTGCTTCCGAAAAACTAATCGCCCGCACCAAAAGCATTCTGTTGTCGCCCGTACACGCCCTCGCCGAAAAATTGGTTTACCAAAAAGTCAGGGAAGCTACAGGGGGACGCTTAAAATGGGCGATTAGCGGCGGCGGTTCTTTGGCCGCCCATATAGACAATTTCTTTGAAATAGCGAATATCGGTTTATTAGTGGGATATGGTTTAACCGAAACGTCCCCGGTTTTAACCGTCCGCCGCCCTTGGCACAATCTTAAAGGTTCCGCAGGACAGCCTCTAGCCCATACGGAAATTAAAATAGTAGACCCAGAAACCAGACAGCAACTGCCAAAAGGCCAGCGCGGTTTAGTATTGGCGCGGGGGCCACAAATCATGCAGGGCTACTATCTCAATCCCCAAGCGACTGCCAAGGCGATCGACCCCGAAGGCTGGTTCGACACCGGCGATTTGGGCTGGCTGACACCGGGAAACGACTTAATCTTGACCGGGCGGGCCAAAGATACGATCGTCCTCAGCAACGGCGAAAACATCGAACCCCAACCCATAGAAGACGCCTGCCTCCGCAGCCCCTACATCGACCAAATTATGCTAGTAGGTCAAGACCAGAGATCTGTCGGCGCCTTAATTGTCCCCAATGCAGAAGCTGTGCAGAAATGGGCAGAAACTCAAAATCCCCCTTTACACGAAATTGACTGGAATAGCAAGACAATTCAAGACTTATTCCGCAAAGAATTGAACCGAGAGGTGCAAAATCGCCCCGGATACCGCGCGGACGATCGCATCGGCCCGTTTCGGTTGATTCAGGAGCCATTTTCGATGGAAAATGGAATGTTGACCCAGACCCTTAAAATTAAGCGCCCGGTTGTGACGGAACACTACCGCGATATGATTGACGGGATGTTTTGAAATATTCGCAGGACTTGGGGAATGGAAAAGAAAAAATTATCCCAATACCCAAGTCCCGAGTCCGAGTCCTCAGTCCTGGGCCATTAGTTCATGTTTACCAACTAATGACTAATGCCTAATTCCTAATTGACAAGCAACAACTTTATGGAACCACAATTACTCTTGAAACGGTCGATTAACGTTAAAGTCGTCGTTACTCCCCGCTGGAAAGAAGAAGCTCAACAGCAACTCCAAGCCCAAATCAACCAAATAGACTCTCAGCTACAACAGCTCGAAATGCAAGGGCAGCGGATGGTTTCAGAAATCCAAAAGCAAAATCTGCAGCCCCCAGGCCCGCAAGTAATGCAGCAAATAGAAAACATTCAAGTGCAGGTGAATCAAAGAAAAAGCGAACTGCTAGAACAGAAAAACCAAAACCTGCAACAGCTTCAGCAAGTGCAGGTGCTAGACCTGGAACAAGAAGTGAGTCAAGGTCAAATTGACGGCACATTCACTGTCGGGCTGGGAGAAAACTTGATTCAAAAAATGCAAGTAGAAATTCTCCTCCGAGACGGCATAGTCGAAGAAATTCGAGGTGATATTTAGAAATTGGTAAGTGGTAATTGGCGATCGGTAATTGGCAATTGATTTAGAGTCAACAGTCACACATCAAGAATGCGAGAGACTGGCATAATAATAAGTATTGCCCGTGGCCGATCGCCAATGATCAATTGCCAAATACCGATTACCTATTACCAACACACAAGGACTTTTTACAGATGATTCGCGAAGTTTTCATGCCAGCCCTGAGTTCGACAATGACAGAGGGCAAAATTGTTTCCTGGGTCAAATCTGCCGGAGACAAAGTAGAAAAAGGCGAAACGGTGGTAGTCGTTGAATCCGACAAAGCCGACATGGACGTGGAGTCTTTCTACGAAGGCTATTTAGCAATAATTATCGTACCTGCGGGCGAAGTTGCTCCGGTGGGAGCAGCAATCGCCCTAGTAGCAGAAACGGAAGCCGAAATCGCCACAGCTCAGCAGCAAGGAGCCGGCGCCCCAAGCGCAGCAGCAGCCCCCGCTCCCAGCCCCGCTCCTGCCAGCGCACCTACAACATCAGTAGGTTTGCAGCAAAATGTCAGCCGCCAAAACGGCCGCAGCGTCGTTTCTCCCCGCGCTCGCAAGTTAGCCAAAGAGTTTAAAGTAGATTTGAATTCTATCAAAGGCAGCGGGCCCAACGGTCGCATTGTCGCAGAGGATGTGGAAGCAGCAGCCGGCAAAGCCCAACCCGCTCCGGTTCAGCAACCGGTAACAGTCCCCGCAGCACCCGCACCGGCACCCGCAGCACCCGCAGCGCCCGCCCCCGCAGCAGCCAAACCCGCACCCACACCAGTCCCGGCGGTGGCACTTTCTGGTCAAACAGTACCAATGAACGCGCTGCAAAATGCAGTGGTGCGGAATATGGAAGCAAGTTTGAGCGTGCCGTCTTTCCGCGTCGGTTACACAATTACTACTGATAATCTGGACAAACTCTACAAACAAATTAAGTCGAAGGGCGTCACGATGACGGCTATGCTGGCTAAGGCTGTAGCAGTAACTTTACAAAAACATCCTCTGCTGAATGCTTCTTATGTGGAGTCGGCGATTCAATACCGTGCTGATATTAATGTGGCGGTAGCTGTGGCGATGGACGGCGGCGGTTTGATTACGCCCGTACTGCAAAATGCCGATCGCCTCGATATTTATTCGCTCTCGCGCACTTGGAAGGATTTAGTCGATCGCGCCCGCACCAAGCAATTGAAGCCTGATGAATACAGCAGGGGAACTTTTACTCTTTCCAATTTGGGAATGTTTGGAGTAGACAAGTTTGACGCGATTTTGCCGCCGAATCAAGGATCGATTTTGGCGATCGGTTCTTCGCGGCCGCAAGTAGTGGCTAATGAAGATGGTTTGATGGGAGTGAAGCGCCAAATGCAGGTGAATATTACTTGCGATCACCGGATTATTTACGGTGCTGATGCGGCGTCTTTCTTGCAAGATTTAGCGAAATTGATTGAGACAAATCCTCAGTCTTTGACGCTTTAATTAGTTAACTGTTGACAGTTGACTGTTGACAGTTGACTGTTGACAGTTGACTGTCAATGTTTGGCAATCAACTATTCAAATTATCTCATCTGGAAAGCTTCCAACAGCTAAGATTTTATCACTTAGCTGAAAAAATATCAAACGAAATATGGTTTATTCTTAAAAAGTGGGACGACTTTGCCAAGGATACGATGGGCAAACAAAACAAATAGTGCGATCGGCTGATACTGGAGTTTAGACTAAAAACTGTAGTTTAGACTAAAAAATGATTGCAGCCAAAAGTAGCTGCCTTTGAATATTCGGCAAGCTGTTACTCAAAAACTCAAGAAGAAGAAGATTAAATAACTAATCTTGAAGACTTTTTGCGTCGAGAAACCCGTTTTTTCACAGTGGGATAGGACGGTGCCTTGGTTCGTACCCTTCCTTTTTCCCAACCAGGGGATTTTCCCCTCTGTTTAGGCATTTTCGCGGGAGTACCAATGTCAACTAAAACCGACAACATTGATTGGGCAACACGTCCTGGGGTTAAATTGGTTGTAGCAGATTGCCAAGGTAATACATTCTCAACCACTAAATCCCTAGCTAGCCAGAGTTGCCAACTCATCAACGGCATTAAATCACTCCAACGCTCGGATTGTTCCGGAGTTCTTAGGTTAGGCAATGTCCAGTGTAGTCGTTGCTTGACAAATTTATACCAATGATCCACTCCAAAGCGTGGTAAATACTTAAACCAGACTGTTTCTAGAGGGAGAGTTCGTTCTCCCACCCAAGCCAACCATAAGGGTGGAAACGGCTGACCGTTTGACATGGGCTTCATTCTTTGGACGAGGATTAAATTGACTCTGTGTTCAGCGGCACGATAAAAATGCAAGTCAAGCCATTGACTGACTCGAATTTGTCCCAACTGTGAATGTTCGTCAATTTCAATTCCCTGTATCCGCTTGGAGCCATGTGCTTGGGTCATTGAGTCTCATTTTCTGCCCGTGCTTACGTGGTCTACCGCGACCACTATAGGCTGGTGGTGCTGACCACAAACAGGCATTCTTTCGGACTCTCATTAAACAATCAGCTTGAATATCTGCTTGCGCCAGTACCCAATTTGCATTGCCATATTCTCGTCGATCTAAAACTGCTAAGACTGGATTAACGCTCTGTTCACAGACAAGTTTGAGTTGGGAAGCTGCTTGAAGTATAGGTGAAGACGCACTACTAATTCTTTCATGGAGTAGGGGTAATGCCCAGCTTCCTTGTGCGAATGGTATCCACGCAATGGTACTGTACCCTTGTCCAATAATTACGCCCCCCTGATATTCATGGGTTCTATCTTTTAATGTTTTAGCATCTGGTCTCCCCCATGCAGTGTGGTCAATTGCCACTAACAGATGTTCTGCTACGGGTACTTGCTGTTCTAATTGCTGGAGATACAGCAGCATCAGTTTTTTCCGGTCTGGCCTACAGTCTTGCAATGCCTCGTAAACGCTTGACCATTGACGATTGAATAATGGATTGAGCGAAAATTCGGCCAAACAGGCTGCATTCCTGGTGGTCATCACTGCATCCATGAGCTCGAATGTTGCATCCTTGCCTCGTACCAATAACTCGTATGCTTCTTGACGAAAGTCCTTTAATCGTTCACTGTTCATTTAAGGAGTGAATAGGTTTTTATTTTTCACCCTCATTCTCTCCTTAACGGTGGCTCTAGTTTTTCTTGGGCCACCGTTCTCATCTTTAGTTAGTCTAAACTACAGTAAAAAACGAGCGCATCTAAAAGTAGCTGCCTTTAAATATCCGGCAAGCTGTTACTCAAAAACTCAAGAGGGAGAAA
>NZ_JAUBRO010000107.1:2500-5661 GCF_036701945.1 Microcoleus sp. MON1_C1
TGCGATAAGCTTCGGGGAGCTGGCAAATTAGCTTTGATCCGGAGATTTCCGAATGGGGAAACCCACCTGCAAAGGTATCGCATGATGAATACATAGTCATGCGAGGCGAACCGGGTGAACTGAAACATCTCAGTAGCTCGAGGAAAAGACATCAACCGAGATTCCGAAAGTAGTGGCGAGCGAAATTGGAAGAGCCTGTTAGTGATAGCACAAGACTTAACGGAACGCCTTGGAAAAGGCGGCCACAGCGGGTGATAGCCCCGTACGTGAAAAGACCTGTGTGGTACTGAGCTAACGACAAGTAGGGCGGGACACGAGAAATCCTGTCTGAACATGGGGGGACCATCCTCCAAGGCTAAATACTCATCATCGACCGATAGTGAACAAGTACCGTGAGGGAAAGGCGAAAAGAACCCCGGGAGGGGAGTGAAATAGATCCTGAAACCGCGTGCTTACAAAAAGTAGGAGCCTCGTAAGGGGTGACTGCGTACCTTTTGTATAATGGGTCAGCGACTTACATTCAGTGGCAAGGTTAACCGAATAGGGAAGCCGTAGAGAAATCGAGTCCGAATAGGGCGAATTAGTCGCTGGGTGTAGACCCGAAACCAAGTGATCTATCCATGGCCAGGATGAAGGTGCCGTAACAGGTACTGGAGGTCCGAACCGACTAGTGTTGCAAAACTAGCGGATGAGCTGTGGATAGGGGTGAAAGGCTAAACAAACTTGGAAATAGCTGGTTCTCTCCGAAAACTATTTAGGTAGTGCCTCAAGTATTACCGTCGGGGGTAGAGCACTGTTTTGGCTAGGGGGTCATGGCGACTTACCAAACCAAGGCAAACTCCGAATACCGACGAGTACAGCTTGGGAGACAGAGCACCGGGTGCTAACGTCCGGACTCAAGAGGGAAACAACCCAGACCGCCAGCTAAGGTCCCTAAAATTGGCTAAGTGGGAAACGAAGTGGGAAGGCTAAAACAGTCAGGATGTTGGCTTAGAAGCAGCCATCATTTAAAGAAAGCGTAATAGCTCACTGATCGAGTCGTCCTGCGCGGAAGATGTAACGGGGCTAAGCCAGTTACCGAAGCTGCGGATTTGCAATTTATTGCAAGTGGTAGGAGAGCGTTCTGTAAGCCTGTGAAGGTGTCTTGTAAAGGATGCTGGAGGTATCAGAAGTGCGAATGCTGACATGAGTAGCGTTAAAGGGGGTGAAAAGCCCCCTCGCCGTAAGCGCAAGGTTTCCTACGCAACGTTCATCGGCGTAGGGTGAGTCGGCCCCTAAGGCGAGGCAGAGATGCGTAGCTGATGGGAAACAGGTCAATATTCCTGTACCGATTACAAGTGCGATGTGGGGACGGATTTTAATAGGTTATCCGGCGGTTGGATGTGCCGGTTTAGACAGATGTAGGCGACACGTAGGCAAATCCGCGTGTCATATACCGAGGCTGTTGATCGAGCGAGCTTGCTCGCGAAGTAACTGAACGAGGTCCCAGGAAAAGCCACTAAGCTTCAGCTTGTAATTGACCGTACCGCAAACCGACACTGGTGCGCGAGATGAGTATTCTAAGGCGCTTGAGAGAACTCAGGAGAAGGAACTCGGCAAATTGACACCGTAACTTCGGAAGAAGGTGTGCCCTAGTAATGTGATGAGAACATCTGAGCATGAAAGGGTTGCAAAAAATTGGTGGCTGCGACTGTTTATTAAAAACACAGCACTCTGCAAACACGAAAGTGGACGTATAGGGTGTGACGCCTGCCCGGTGCTGGAAGATTAATTGATGGGGTGCAAGCTCTTGATCGAAGTCCCAGTAAACGGCGGCCGTAACTATAACGGTCCTAAGGTAGCGAAATTCCTTGTCGGGTAAGTTCCGACCTGCACGAATGGCGTAACGATGGCCACACTGTCTCCTCCTGAGACTCAGCGAAGTTGAAATGTTTGTGATGATGCAATCTCCCCGCGGAAAGACGGAAAGACCCCATGAACCTTTACTGTAGCTTTGTATTGGACTTTGAACAGATCTGTGTAGGATAGGTGGGAGGCTTTGAAGCAGGGTCGCTAGATCTTGTGGAGCCAACGTTGAAATACCACCCTGGTGTGTTTGAGGTTCTAACCTAGGTCCATTATCTGGATCGGGGACAGTGCATGGTAGGCAGTTTGACTGGGGCGGTCTCCTCCCAAAGCGTAACGGAGGAGTTCGAAGGTACGCTAGGTACGGTCGGACATCGTGCTAATAGTGCAATGGCATAAGCGTGCTTAACTGCGAGACTGACAAGTCGAGCAGATGCGAAAGCAGGACATAGTGATCCGGTGGTTCTGTATGGAAGGGCCATCGCTCAACGGATAAAAGGTACTCTGGGGATAACAGGCTGATACCGCCCAAGAGTTCATATCGACGGCGGTGTTTGGCACCTCGATGTCGGCTCATCTCATCCTGGGGCTGTAGCCGGTCCCAAGGGTATGGCTGTTCGCCATTTAAAGAGGTACGTGAGCTGGGTTTAAAACGTCGTGAGACAGTTTGGTCCCTATCTTCCGTGGGCGCTGCAGATTTGAGGAAGCCTGCTCCTAGTACGAGAGGACCGGAGTGGACGCACCTCTGGTGTACCGGTTGTCACGCCAGTGGCATTGCCGGGTAGCTAAGTGCGGAAGAGATAACCGCTGAAAGCATCTAAGCGGGAAACTCGTTCCAAGATGAGATCTGCCGGGGCCTTGAGCCCCCTAAAGAGTCGTTCAAGACCAGGACGTTGATAGGCTGGGTGTGGAAGCGCAGTAATGCGTTAAGCTAACCAGTACTAATTGCTCGTGCGGCTTGACCCTATAACTTTGATGAAATCCATCAAGGTCAAATGTCATCCGACTGAAAAGTCATGTTATGCCCTCATGGCACGCAACACCGTTGCGCCCCATGACGTTGGCAGCAATCAAAAACCAGCTGATTCGAAGCTCTATGAATTCGACCAGGCCGTGCACCTTGCGCGGCCGAGTCAACAAGTTATGCCTGACGACCATAGCAAGGTGGTCCCACTCCTTCCCATCCCGAACAGGACAGTGAAACGCCTTTGCGCCGATGATAGTGCGGGTTCCCGTGTGAAAGTAGGTCATCGTCAGGCTCTTACCCAGCCCCCCAAACCCCCTCGTGCACCCCAGCACCTGGGGGTTTGGGCTTT
>NZ_JAUBRO010000108.1:0-5391 GCF_036701945.1 Microcoleus sp. MON1_C1
GCTAAATATAATCTTTTCAATTTTCCTAACTTGAAAAGATTTGATGCCTTTTCACAATTCATATAGGATTGCTATAGTTTAATGCTTATAGTTAAGTCTGCTGTGTTAACCTTTGAAACTACACTCCTCTACCCAACAATGTAGCTTTTGTATCGCAAGCTAGATTGTTGGAGCTGATTTGGTTGCCAAGATGCTTGATGCACCATTGTCTGAAAATGGTGTCCCGCTTCTAAAAGCTAGAGAGTGAAATAAAAACCAGAGAGATTTTGAACTTCGTGAAAATAAATACTACGGAGAGACAAGGGATATGACGCTAGAGGAAGCAGTGCGGCGAATTGACCAAACAGCCGAAGAAAAATTGACAGAGCTGGATTTGTCGGGGCTGGGTTTAGAGGAATTGCCGCAGCAGATTGGCAAGTGTACACATCTTGAGATATTAGTGTTGGGGAAGTGGGATGAGAAGAAAATAAAAAGGGTGGGAAATCAGCTAACTAAGTTTCCTGATGATGTTCTTCAATTAACCCACTTAAAAATACTTAAGCTTATTGACAATGAGATTACCTCTATCCCAGAGGCGCTCGGGCAACTGTCAAATCTGACAAGCCTTGACCTCAGTTACAATGAGATTACTTCCATCCCAGAGTCGCTCGGGCAAATGTCCAATTTGACATTGCTTAACTTCTTTGGCAATAAGATTACCTCCATCCCAGAGTCGCTCGGGCAACTGTCAAATCTGACAAGCCTTGACCTCAGTTGCAATGAGATTACTTCCATCCCAGAGGCACTCAGGCAACTGTCAAATCTGACAAGCCTTGACCTCAATGGCAATAAGATTACCTCCATCCCAGAGTCGCTCGGGCAACTCTCCAATCTGTTAGAGCTTTGGCTCGGTAATAATAAGATTACCTCCATCCCAGAGTCGCTCGGGCAACTCTCCAATCTGTTAGAGCTTGAACTCGGTAATAATAAGATTACCTCGATTCCAGAGAAGCTTGGGCAACTTTCCAATCTGGCACGGCTTTACCTCTGGGACAATCAGATTACCTCGATTCCGAAGAAACTCGGGCAACTCTCCAATCTGACAGTGCTTGAGCTCGGTCATAATAAGATTAGCTCGATTCCAGAGGAACTCGGGCAACTCTCTAATCTGGAAGCGCTTAGTCTCTGGGACAATCAGATTACCTCCAGCCCAGAAGCGCTAGGGCAATTGTCGAATTTGGCATCACTTAATCTTATGAACAATAAAATTACCTCTATCCCCGAGGCGATCAAGCAACTACCAAAGCTGACAATAATTAATATATATATGAATAACCTGACGGAGCTGTAACAGTTTTCAGCTCTAAATGGGGAAATTGCAGTATGCTGACTCGGCAAATATTCAGTTTACGGCTTCCAATTCTTCCGGCTTCAGTTTGCCTGTGAGATAGCCGTCTGGCTTGAGGCAACTAATCTGTGAATGAGCATCTATTGAATCAACGACTAGCTTCAGTCGCTCAAACTGTTCGGCGTACTTGGGGTCGCCGACACCGAAATTTTACCGGAGGGGTGCCAGTTGCGCTGGGGCTAATGTGTCCCGTATTCGTTCAAGAAGGTGATCGCTGCTGGTACACGTTTACGGCGTCTTATTTTTTTGCTGGCTTAAACTTTTTGCCTTTTAGCAATCCTGCAACACCTATTGCCGTGATGGAGCCAAGAATTGTGGTAGGTTCGGGAACTTCGGTAGTTTCGACTATCAATCTTGGTGGGCTGGGGCCGTATATGCTAGCAGCACCAAGGTTTAAGGCACGAATGCCAAAGCCAGCAAAAGAATCGCCGTTGCTAGCTCGCTGCTTAACAAACGGAGTCACGTCAAAGCTAATAGAAGTGTTGACAGATAATAAGGGGGGAAAGGAGGAAACATCTACAGAACTCAAGAATACTCCTGCCTCAAAATCTGATGCGTTGGCTGCTCCGTTTCCTACATAGCCGAAGATGCCTAGAATGCCGGGGTTGATAGAACCTATCCCAATATGTGGGTCTGTTACCCAAACACTGTGAAGCATTACTTCGATAACAGCACTATTGATGGTTGTATTGTGGTCAAAAGAAAAGTTGCCAAGATTGAATTCAGAAACGGCTGCTGCTTGAGCAACCGTTCCTTTAGCAACAACATCAAAATTATTAGGAATAACTATATCTCCTTGTCCGTTCAGATTTAAATCTATGACTTTAAAGGTGATTGCAGGCTCAAGACTAAATGTAGCTGCTTTAACTGCTTCACTTACTCCGAGTATAAAACCTACAGCCGTGCCAACAGAAGCAACGGCAATATTTGCAACCTTGCGATAGTGATTTTTCATGAAAATTAAAATTCCTTTTATAGTAAAGAATTAAACTGGAAACCCCACCCCATAATTAAAATACCTGAACGCTAGCTGGTTTATTTAAAAATAATATTTATTTACCAAAGTTATTGAATCTTAAACAGACTTACTTCCATACAAATATCAAACGACTGATTTTAGCACGGGTAGCACAGGTAACGCAGGTATAGTTCTTAAAAATCTCCAACCGCAGACGGGAAAATGGATGACAGTCATGTGACACCTAAAAGCAGTCTCAACATTCTAGGCTATAGACCTGATTGTTGACTGTCTGCCCAGCAAATCAGATCAGGATACGATAATATCCTGACGGACAGCCCCCAACCCTTGCCGCTACATTGAATACTTGCTAATTGCGCTAAGGTGCAATCATCCTTACTTCTTCCTGTCTTTACCCTAAGCGAGCTAGTAATTAAAATTGACAAAAATACAAAAGGGGTGGCTATGTTCGATCGCACTCAATGGTTTTTGGCTGGTCTGTTGATCGCACTTTCGGTTCAGTTAAGTCAGTCAGTAGCAACAGCCGTGCCTGTTCGTAAAACTGTACAAATAGCACAAACTAACAGTAGCGAGGCTGCTCAAAAAGTGAATTTTGAAGCAGAGGAACTCTACAAACAAGGAACGGCGGAAGCCAAAAGAAGTGCGATCGTCAAGTTTGAACAAGCATTAAAGCTGTATCGAGAAGCGGGCAATCGCTCTCGGGAAGCTGTTACCCTCAACAACATTGGTCAAGCATACTCAGAATTGGGAGAAAAACAGAAAGCGCTAGAGTATTACCACCAATCCTTACCTCTGGGTCGAGCTATCGGTGAGCGCTTATTAGAAGCTAACACCCTCACTGGTATGGGCCTAGTCTATTCAGATTTGGGAGAAAAACAGAAAGCACTAGAGTATTACAACCAGGCGCTCCCCCTGTATCGAGCTCTCGGTGATCGTTCTGGGGAAGCTGGCACCTTCAACAACCTTGGTCTTGTCTACAATGCTTCGGGAGAAAAACAGAAAGCACTAGAGTATTACAACCAGGCGCTCCCCCTGTTTCGAGCATTAGGCAATCGCTTCGGGGAAGCTGCCACCCTCAACAACATAGGTCAAGTTTATGCAGATTTAGGAGAAAAACAGAAAGCGCTAGAGTATTACAGCCAGTCGCTTCCTCTTACTAGGGCCCTAGGCAATCGGTTTGTGGAAGCTATGATCCTCGGCAACATCGGCGAGGCCTACTCACAATTGGGAGAAAAACAGAAAGCACTAGAGTATTACAGCCAGTCGCTTTCTCTTGGTAGGGTTCTGGGTGAGCGGTTTGTGGAAGCTATGACCCTCAACAACACCGGCAGGATCTATGCAGAATTGGGAGAAAAACAGAAAGCACTAGAGTATTACAGCCAGTCGCTTCCTCTGTTTCGAGCAGTAAGCCATCGCGGCGGGGAAACTACCACCCTCAACAACATCGGCAATGTCTACTCCGAGTTAGGAGAAAAACAGAAAGCGTTAGAGTATTACAGCCAGGCGCTTCCTCTAAGTCGCGCAGTAGGTGATCGCGTTCGAGAAGCTTCTACCCTTTACAACATAGCTGAGGTCAAACGCCACCAAAACAATCTTACCGAAGCCGTCAATGACATTGAATCCTCACTCAAAATCATCGAAAACCTCCGCGCCCAAATTACCACCCCAGAACTTCGCACCTCATACTTGTCCCAACTACAAAATTATTACAAGTTCTACATCGACTTGTTAATGCAACTGCACCAAGCTAATCCTAACTCCGGTTATGATACTAAAGCCTTAGAAGCCAGGAAACGTGTTAGCAACCCCTAAAAAGCAACGCATCGCAGTAGAAAGATGGTCGTTCGCGCATCTCGGTAACGTCCCCTTCTCGGGTTGTGAGCGGCACTCTGCCACTTGCCGATCGCCCCTTAAAACATCCCATCCAGCAAGGCAGTTACATCCAATTGGTCGCGGCCCCGGTTGTCGTCGTAGATCATCAAAGTATTAAGATTCTTATGTCTGCTGAGTTTCTGCACCTTTCTGACATTGCCGTCTGTGGCGTCCAAAGCAGCGGTGATGGCGCTGTGGCGGATGCGGTGAGGTGACATCTGCTTGTCAATTCCGGCGGTTTTTGCCTTGCGCTGCACCAATTTGTAAATGCCGTCCCCGGTGATGCGATGCCCGATCGCTGCGAAGTCCAGGGCAACAAATAACGGGTCATTTTCTCCGGCTGTTCCCGGACGTACTGTCAACCAGTCGCGAATTGCTGCAACAGTCGCGGGCCCTAAGTCGATCGACTGCTGCTGCGTCCCTTTGCCTTTCCCTAAAATCTGTAAATTGCCAGCGCAGGGGTTAAAATCTTTGATGCTTAATTGGCTTACCTCGTTTCGGCGCAAAGCGTTACCCCACAAAAGCCGTAGCAGTGCATAGTCACGCTTTCCGGCGAATGTTTCGCGGTTGCAAGTTGACAGGATTCGCTGAAAGGTAGAGACATCAATGCCCGTTGTATCGCGATATTTCTGCACGGTTTCACCTTTAATCCTTGCGAGGTTAAAGTCGCAAACTCCCAAGTTTAACCCCATTGTAACCAGTGACTTAATAGCAGCTAATCTCCTGTTAATCGTAGCTTCTGCCAGCGGCTTCGATCGCCCCTCGCCCGACATCATTATGGCTTTCCACTTGAGCACCAGCGCTACCGCGTCCCGTTCTGGCAGTTGTAAAAACTGAGTTACTGCCGATCGACTTGGCAATTGCCCGGTCATAGTTTTGAAAAAATCTCGCACGTCTCCGGCATAGGCGCGGCGGGTGTTTACCGATCGTTTGTCTGCCAGCAGTTGCGCGAGCACATCGGGGTCATTGTCAAGCGTCGGGAAGGTTAAGGCAGTGGGGCGGGCGATGGTAGCGAGTGTCATCTTAGTTTTGGTTTGGGTTAGGTGGGGCTTGTGGTATTGAAAAGTGAGCTTATCAATATAGCAATCCTATATGAATTGTGAAAAGGCATCAAATCTTTTCAAGTTAGGAAAATTGAAAAGATTATATTTAG
>NZ_JAUBRO010000109.1:1654-4154 GCF_036701945.1 Microcoleus sp. MON1_C1
TCTCTCAACACCTCGAATACTTGAACCGGTAACCAACATCCGGCTGGCGATTGCCTTCTCCGTCCCTCTGCACCAACAATGTCAGGTACGGGAATATTGACCCGTTATCCATCGACTACGCACTTCTGCCTCGCCTTAGGACCTGACTCACCCTCCGCGGACGAGCCTGGCGGAGGAACCCTTAGGGTTTCGGGGTGTAGGATTCTCACCTACATTTGCGCTACTCAAGCCGACATTCTCACTTCCGCACAGTCCACACCTGCTTGTCGCTAGTGCTTCACACCGTTGCGGAACGCTCCCCTACCAATACATGATTTTAACATCATTTATTCCACAGCTTCGGTAGACTGCTTAGCCCCGTTCATTTTCGGCGCAGGAGCGCTAGACCAGTGAGCTATTACGCACTCTTTTAAGGGTGGCTGCTTCTAGGCAAACCTCCTGGTTGTCACTGCACTCCCACCTCCTTTATCACTTAGCAGTCATTTTGGGACCTTAGCTGGTGGTCTGGGCTGTTTCCCTCTTGACGATGAAGCTTATCCCCCACCGTCTGACTGGCCGAGTACCAGTTTAGTATTCAGAGTTTGCCTCGATTTGGTACCGCTCTCGCAGCCCGCACCGAAACAGTGCTTTACCCCTAAACTTAATCTCGACCGCTGTGCCTCAACACATTTCGGGGAGAACCAGCTAGCTCCGGGTTCGATTGGCATTTCACCCCTAACCACACCTCATCCGCTGATTTTTCAACATCAGTCGGTTCGGACCTCCACTTGGTGTTACCCAAGCTTCATCCTGGACATGGTTAGATCACCCGGGTTCGGGTCTATAAACAGTGACCTGTGCTTTCACACGGGCGCTCTTGTCAAACTCGCTTTCGCTTTGGCTGCAACCCATAGGGTCTTAACCTGCCACTGCCTATAACTCGCCGGCTCATGCTTCAACAGGCACGCGGTCAGACGTTAAATCGTCCTCCCACTGCTTGTAAGCTAACGGTTTCATGTTCTATTTCACTCCCCTTCCGGGGTTCTTTTCACCTTTCCCTCGCGGTACTGGTTCACTATCGGTCACACAGTAGTATTTAGCCTTACGAGATGGTCCTCGCTGATTCACACGGGATTTCACGGGCCCCGTGCTACTCGGGATACAGTCACGCTCTTTTCTACTTTCGACTACAGGACTTTCACCTTCTCTGGTGCAGCTTTCAACTGCTTTGTCTAGCTTGAAGATACGTTGATTGACTGTCCCACGACCCCAGAAGTAAAAACCTCTGGTTTAGGCTGTTTCCCGTTCGCTCACCACTACTTGGGAAATCGCTATTGCTTTCTCTTCCTCCAGCTACTAAGATGTTTCAATTCGCTGGGTTCGCCGCTATCAGTCTATGTATTCAACTGATGCTTACTGGGTTGCCCCATTCGGACATCTCCGGCTCAATGCTTGCTTCCAGCTCCCCGGAGCTTATCGTCGGTCGCCACGTCCTTCTTCGCCTCTGTGTGCCTAGGTATCCACCGTTAGCCCTTTGTAACTTGACCACTTGATTTTTTCATGGTGGTCGCTTGTCATATCTTCCGAGCAATCGGATAATAGACACGCTTTGATGACTTAATTTCTATGCAGTTTTCAAGGTTCTGACTAGAGTTCTAGACTCCAGCATTCCGACTTCTTTGGATTTTGAGCAGGTTAGTCTGGGTGCTGATTTCTATTTCTTTTGGTTTTTTTTTGTTGGTTCTAGTTAGTGAGAGTGGAGGTAAGCGGACTCGAACCGCTGACTTCCTGCGTGCAAGGCAGGCGCTCTACCAACTGAGCTATACCCCCACTAAGCAAGTTCTGATTTTGATTGTATGAGTCCTGAATTAATCCTGAATTAATCACTGATTATCCATTACTCATTACTTACAATTCATCACTTTTTTTCCAGGTGGGCCATCCTGGATTTGAACCAGGGACCTCACCCTTATCAGGGGTGCGCTCTAACCAACTGAGCTAATAGCCCGCGAGTTCTGAACCAGTTAATAGTTTGAAAGCTTTGACATCTATTCCTCGAACGACCAGGGATGACTGATATTGACCTATTGTTTAGGTTCGGTCCAATATCAGATGGTCTCCCTAAAAGGAGGTGATCCAGCCACACCTTCCGGTACGGCTACCTTGTTACGACTTCACCCCAGTCATCAGCCCTGCCTTCGGCATCCTCCTCCTCGAAAGGTTAGAGTAATGACTTCGGGCGTGGCCAACTTCCATGGTGTGACGGGCGGTGTGTACAAGGCCCGGGAACGGATTCACCGCAGTATGCTGACCTGCGATTACTAGCGATTCCGCCTTCATGCAGGCGAGTTGCAGCCTGCAATCTGAACTGAGGCAGGGTTTACGGGATTAGCTCGCCCTCGCGGGTTGGCTGCCCTCTGTCCCTACCATTGTAGTACGTGTGTAGCCCAGGACGTAAGGGGCATGCTGACTTGACGTCATCCCCACCTTCCTCCGGTTTGTCACCGGCAGTCTGTTTAGA
>NZ_JAUBRO010000110.1:0-5340 GCF_036701945.1 Microcoleus sp. MON1_C1
TGGGAATACTTTTTTGATAACTTGAGGGAATCCACCCCACATATCAACACTCACTTCCTCAACTTGTTCGCGAACCTCAATTGGTTGTTTCATAAGGACTTCAATGATTTCTTCACAGCGATGAGAATCAATCATCTCAATTAAATTACCTTCGGAGATGTCACTAACAACAGTCACAAAATTTCCTTGACCTTTTCGCATACTTATCTCATCGAGACAAATTCGTTTAACCGGTTTCCAATTCGTTTTTTTTTGATTGTGTTTACCTGTTCAAATATTCCTTTTATTTCGTCATCACTCAGTCCTTCTTCTCGTCGAATTTGCTCCATGCTCGATTGTTTTACACGCTCATAAATATTTTGTTCGTATCGTTGATTATGCCGTCTTTTAACGTCCAAAAACTCTATTCTTTCTGTGGGATACCGTTGACAACTAGGACAGTAAAACTGCCGTCGTGGGATTGTTAGATACACAGGACGACCAAAAACAGACAAATCTCTTACTAGAATTGGTCGATTTTGATGCAGTTTTTCGGTAGGATTTTTACAATGATGACAAACAATTCCTTCTGATAAAATGCTCAGGCCCAAGAAAATTTTTCCCTCAACTTGAGTACAAGTTTCAACCCTGACTCCAGGCAATGCTAATAGATAGTCTAGATGGAAGCTCATAACGGTAAATGTATTATTAGGTACATTTTACACCATAAACTCAGGAGAGCCAACTAACACTTGTAACTGTACTGCAATTAATTATGTTTGTAAGGGCGAGCGCACTTATCTAACCCGCTGCTCTCTCGATTTTAACTCACATCCTTTTCCACGCTGCCGCCGATCGCCTCCAACTCAACATCACTCAACACTTTTGCTTCCATCCCGTACAAATCATTCAGCACCGCCTTGACGTTTGCAAACACAAAATACTCCGTCAGTTTCCCAATGCGATAATTAAACGCTTTGTAGCGGTATTTGAAGTACAGTTCTACATTTCCCCGGTGTTCCCAAAGTCCCAGCAAGTTGACGGCGACATCCGAGTAATGCGCTTTCACATCCCGCTGCACTTCGGCAATGCGTTCCTCGATCGATCGAGTAGTAATTCCAATTTTGTAGAACGTGTTCCCGTTCGCTTTCACCTCAAGGAAATAGAGCGAATTCACCAAAATCCGACGAAGCTGTGCTCGATAAATCAGCAAATCAGCCCGCCGTTCTTCTAAACAAGATAACCCCGCAGCTTCAGCAATTTCTACAGACCCTTCTAACTTAACTAACTCCGACACCAGCAAGGGTTCTTGGACTTTGTTGAACAGCGCTAGGGGAAGAGCACCCACTGGGATTTTACCCAAGTCGGTAAACTCATAAGAGCGATCGCCCGACGACTCCAGCAATCCTTTCAACTGCCACCGAAAGTTTACCAAGTCTTTGGGAATCGATCGCTTTTGGGCCCCGTACTCTTTCCACAGCACCTTCAACTGTTCCAATTCCTCGCCCTTAAGCTGGATGGTGAAGTTGTCGTAGAGGGGAAGCGAGGGAAACGCTTTGGTTTTAATCCGCTGCGACACGGGTTTGCAAGTGTCCTCAGTGTGCGCGAAGTGATGTTCTTTCACCGACCCCTTTTTTGCGGTGAGGGAGCCGCCACAGTAGAGACAAGCGAGATTAGTTTTTCCGCGCACAACTTCATCAATGCTCGCCAAGTTACCGTCGGGAGCAACACCAAATTTAAGCCACATATTTATAAAAATTCTTCAAAGCAGGGTTTGAAGATGCACCCGCTTTTATTGACTATCGAGCTCGATCATTCTATCACTCTCTTCTGTTTTCTGTTGCAGCTTCACCTTTTTACCAGCGAAAAGAAAAATTGGCGCAGCAAGGTTTTAACTTTTCGGTAGAATAGGGTGAGGGGAAGCAGTTCGTCCTCGCGTTGCTCACTTGGTTGCTCACTTGGTTGCACTCTTGTGTCGCAATAAGCTTTGGCTGCTGCAAGTGCTGACGAATGCTCGGGAGTTGGCTGATTTCCTGTATCCTCCGAAGCACAAAAAGGATTATGGGAGCGGCAATCAAAAGCTCCAGGCAATCTGTAATCATCAATAATGGCATAGTAGTGAGAAGAGCCAACTCCACCAGGCATAAACTGACTGAAACAATAAATTTCAATCGACTGGTCTTTGTAGATTTCTTTGTAAACCAAGTGAAAAGAGCCTGTCATGAGGTTTGGCGCTGTAATTACAAAGTGTTCTGTATCCGCGACACGATCGGGGAATGCAATCGCCCAGAAAGTTATATCCCTCTGATTTTAGCAATCCCAACAACCGCCATAGCAAGTCGATCGAATCTTTCGGAATCGGACAATTAGCAGCACCGTACTCTTTCCACAGCACTTTCAATTGTTCTAATTCCTCGCCCTCTCGTTGGATTTTGAAATAATCGTAGAGGGGAAGCCAGAGGAAGGCTTTAGTTGTGGGTAGCTGGCTCACTTGGCTTGCAAGTTTCTCCGCTGTGGTCTGGCGTGGTACTCTTTCACGTTCCCCTTTTTCGCTGTCAATCCGCCACCGCAGTAAAGACAAGCGAGATTCGTTTTTCCCCGCACAACCTCATCAATGCCCGTCAGTTCACCACTGAGAGCAACGCCGTATTTTAGCCACATTGTCTGTCAATTCTCCTTTGAGCAAGTTTTGGAGATGCACCCGCTCCACACGATCGAGAATTGTAACAAATCTAGGGGTGAGGGCTTCTGCCTTGGGAAAGAAAGCGATCGTCATTCGATGCTCTTGATGCGCGAGTGTCAACCGGCGCGGCGTGAGAGGTAATGTGCTCAAAATATTACTTCCGGGTAGTCGGGGAGGCTGCCGATCGCGCCGAGGCGATAGCTGCGTCAAAAGGACAGATTGATGTCTGGGTGGCTCGGGTACAAAAACAAAAGCGAGAGCGAGAGCACAAGTAAAGTAGATGCAAATGCCAGTCGTCAGGTCGGGCGATTGTTAGCTTTTGCATCTTTCAATTATAAAATTGCGAGTGCTTTAGCAAGGAAGACACAAGCTAACAACGCCCAGGCACACTGCCTACCAAGAGATAATCGATTTGATGCAGACGTTACTTGCAACAGGTGATGGGCACTGCTAGCCTACTTTTATACGCCAGGCTAGAGCAGTAAGCCTTTACCTTCCTTTCCTAGCTATGAGCAACGACGCAATCGCACTTTATGAATTAATCAACCTTCTGAAACAGGTTGACGAAGATATTTGGATCGTAGATGGTTCCATCGTGCAGATGGCAATGTATGGAGCAAAAGTGCCCTTCCCAACCCGAATGACGATTGTGCGACTGAGCACTGGTGACCTATGGTGCCATTCACCAACAGAATTGACTCCAGAACTGAAAGCTCAAATTGACTCCCTCGGTTCACTGCGCCACCTCATTTCGCCCAACAAAATTCATTACGCCCATATCGGTGCTTGGACTAGCGCTTATTCAGAAGCTATAGCATGGGCATTTCCAGGTGTTCGCGATCGTGCCGCGCAGCAGAAAATTGCAGTGGATTTTGATGCTGACTTGGAAGATGAACCACCACATGAGTGGGTAGCAGACCTAGACCAATTAATCTTTCGTGGCGGTCGATTTATGGAAGAAGTCGTCTTTTTCCACCGCAAGAGCGCCACTCTCATCCTTGCCGATCTCATCGAAAACTTTGAACTAAATAAAGTGAGTCAGCAGTTGCATTGGCTACTTAAATTAGGGGGTGTTGCTGATCCGGATGGAAAACTCCCATTGGATTTGCGAATGACATTTCTCGGGAAAAAGGAACAGGCACGTAGCTGCTTACAGCGAATACTTCAGTGGAACCCTGAAAAAGTTATCCTATCCCACGGTCGTTGGTATGAGAATAACGGTACTGCTGAGTTACGGCGTGCTTTTCGCTGGCTTGAATAACGTTTAGACGACAGCAAGCTATCCAACGACAACAAATTCGACACCCTCGGACACTCTAAATATTCTGGGGAGCTGTGCTTAGAAAGACTGTTTTTCTTTAAGTCTGATGCCGTTGCCTATGCTGCCGAACTAGACAAGGAACTAAAACCCTATGGGAAGGATTGAGCTACCCACCAACCCAACCGATCGCCCAAGCTCCCAGCCGCTATACTGCGACTAATGGGCAACCTATTGCCAATTACCAATTATCAATTACCCTTCATAAAAAAGCCCTCGGCATCACGTTGGGGGATCTTTGTTTTGGGACGATCACATTTTCTCGACTTCGACAGAAATTTGGTCAGCACTAGCCCTCGCAACAAATTCAGTGGCTGCCTTATGAAAAAATATCGCCTTTGTGCTTTTAACTTCACAAGGTAGCTACAACTGAGTGCTACGCTTGGCCATAACCGGGCGCTACGTTATTAGTGATGATTTAATGGTGTGGCGCTTACTCATCTACTAATGACCAATAACAAAAATCATGGGTGCTATCGAAACTATGTTTTTCTACAGAGACTTTCTCTGTCAAACTCGCTGTAACGATGAATGGGTAATCTTTTGCCCCACTTGCTTTTACGGCTATGTAGGCAGAGCCGATGCCGGTCTTGCCTACACAGCCGCAAAAGAAAAAGTGGATCGTGTTCTAAAACTGCGGTACGCGAAAGCCAATCGCCAAAACTCCTGAAGCCGTTTATAGTGTTGGTAATTGGGGCAAAGACTCATTGCCAATTACCAATTGCAAATTACCCATCGTGTAAAAAAAAGCCCTCTGACATTTCGGTCGGGGGCTTTTTTTTGGGGCGAGCGGGCGATCGGGCCTCTTGGCTACAGCTTATTTTTGCTCTTCTAGGAGCTTAAAGTCAGCCCCAAAAAGTATTATTTCCCAGCCAAAACAGGTTTCCCCGTCAATACAGCCTGTTCGATAATATCAGCCGCTCGCTTGACGCCGCCCGCTCGCCCGCTCGCCTCTTGCATCTCGATAGCCCTTTGTTTATACGACTTTTGGGTTAGGACTTTCCTAATTGCCGATCGTAGTTTAGAAACGCTCAATTCCTTCAAAGAAACCACTTCACCAACACCCGTCCAAGCAATCCGCGCTGCGACTCCTGGCTGGTCATTCGTCACAGGAATTGCCACCATGGGGACTCCATTGCTCAAAGATTCCAACGTTGTATTCATCCCGGCGTGAGTAATAGTCAGATCGGCTTCTTGCAGCAACTCTAATTGCGGTGCATAGCCAACAACGATCGGATTTCCTGGCAAGGGCAGCAAGGATTCGGGAGTCGCACTCCCGCCGAGAGATATAGCAATCCTATATGAATTGTGAAAAGGCATCAAATCTTTTCAAGTTAGGAAAATTGAAAAGATTATATTT